>CAYMUQ010000007.1:9491-28103 GCA_964393805.1 uncultured Clostridia bacterium | reverse complement strand
GTTAAGGTTGTAAGCTGGTACGACAACGAAAATTCTTACACTTCCCAGATGGTAAGAACTATCAAGTACTTCGCTGAATTAAAGTAATTTAATTTAAAAAATCTACGGCTTCCGCATAGCGGGAGCCGTTATTTTTTGCTCTTATGCTTTACACTACGGCAATTTGAGTATAAAATATCAAGTGTTATATAACGAATGTTATTTTAAGAGGAAAGTATGCCGCCCAAAGTAAAATTTTCAAGGGAAAGGATAGTTTCCGCCGCAACGGAGGTGGTCCGTGCGGCGGGTATGCCCGCGCTTACAGCGCGGGCGCTCAGCGAACAGCTTAATTGTTCGGTTGCTCCGATTTTTTCGGTGTTTGCAAATATGGATGAGTTGCGCGTCGAGGTTATAAAGCGCGCGAAAGAGATGTACGACGAGTATATATTCGAGGGTTTGAAACAGTCGTTGCCTTTTAAGGGCGCGGGTATGAAATATATTGAGTTTGCAAGGAAAGAACCCAATCTTTTCCGCGTGCTTTTTATGTCCGATTACCGCGTGGGACTGGATAACTATATGTTGCTCGACGAAAATAACTCGAAGATTGTGGGCGCGCTCAAAGACACTTGGGGTGTAAACCAGGAGACTGCGAACGCGCTTCATAAAGATATAATGATTTACACTCACGGGATTGCGGTATTGTGTGCGACAAACACCTGCGCGTTCACCGACGAAGAGATTAGTCAAAGGCTTACTTTCGCCTTTATGGCAATGTTAAAACAGGTAAAGGGAGCAAAAAATGATTGAAGCAAAAGGACTTTTAAAATCGTACGGTACATCCGACAACAGGCAAACCGTGTTGAAAGGCATAGATTTATCTATAGAAGAGGGCGACAACGTCGTTATTTTGGGCGCGTCGGGCTCGGGCAAGTCTACGCTTTTGAACGTTTTAAGTGGACTTGAAAGGGTTGACGAAGGCAAAATTTTCTACGGGGACAGAGAAATAACGCTCTTGAACGACAAGGAGCTTACGGAATTCAGACGCGAAACCGTCGGCTTTGTGTTCCAGCAGTATTATCTTTTGCCCGATATGTCTGTGGATAAAAACGTGCGGATGGGCGCTGACTTGGCCAAAAACAAGGACTATAAATGCATAATCGAGAGCCTGGGCTTGGGCGATAAATTGAACAAATACCCCCGACAGCTGTCGGGCGGAGAGCAGCAGCGCGTAGCTGTTGCCAGAGCTTTGGCGAAGCTTCCAAAAGTTCTGTTTATGGACGAGCCGACGGGCGCGCTCGACGAGGCTACGGGCAGACAGCTATTAGATTACGTTTTAAAACTACAAAAAGAGCGCGGTTTTACGCTGATAACCGTAACTCACAACGAGAATATAGCCAAAACGGCGAACACGGTAATACGCTTAAACAGCGGAGTGGTTGTCGATATAAGCCGAAATCTAACGCCTATGGGTGCGTACGAAATAGGGTGGTAATTTATGACTGTAAGTTTTAAGGACGCACTAAAATTCGTAGGTATAATTATTACCGTCTGTTGTGCGGTGTTCGTCTGTAATCTGTTTTTAAATTACGGTATAGACTTAAACGCTATAGCGGGTGCGGTTTCGGAAAAACAGCAGACTGCTTTTACTGCCTTGAAATTGAACAGTAAGGTGGTCTGCGCCGTAACGGGCGGGTGCCTCGCGCTTACTTCGGCGGTACTGCTCGTCTTTTACATAGGACACTATATTAAGCAAAACTCGGCAAAATTCGGCATTTTAAAGGCGCTCGGGTACGGAAACTTCAGGATTGCGCTCGGTTGCGCCGTATTCGGGTTCTGCGTTTTCATAGGTGCGGCGGCGGGCTATGGTTTGAGCTGGGCTATGATGGTCAGGTTTTACGCCGCGCAGAACGACGGCGCAATTATACCGACCGTTATTTTGCACTATCGCCCGACCTTGCTTCTACTTATTATATTACCCACTGTGTTTTATTCGGCGTTGTCGGTACTGATAGCGTACATTAAATTGAAAGCGTCCGCACTTTCGCTTATTAAAGGTATTGCCAGACAGAGAGTACGTAAAGTCAGGCAGTCAAAAGGCGACAGGAATTTCTTGACCGAGCTTGCGCTTAGCGTGTTTAAAGAAAGAAAAATGCTCGTATTTTTTGTGGGGTTCGGTTGCTTCTGTTTTTCGGCAATGACGCTGATGGGGCTTTCTATGCGCGACCATGCAGGCGATATGATGGGGTATATGATACTCATTATCGGGTTGGTGCTCGCGGCAACGTCGCTAATATTGGCGCTCAGCGCGGTAGTGGGCGGTAACGCAAAAACTATAGCAATGCTTAAAGCTAACGGTTACAGCCTTAAAGAGAGCGGGGTTGCGGTACTCGGTCTTTACCACATTCCCGCCGTAATCGGGTTTGCTATAGGCAGTGTTTATCAGTGGGGAATACTATACGTTATGATAAACGTAGTTTTTTCGTCGGTGGAAGGTACCGTGCATTACGCGTTCGACTGGAAAGCTTTCGGTATATGTGTGGCAATTTTTATAATTGCGTACGAGGCGCTCAACCTGATTTACGCGCTACGTATAGCAAAAACGCCCGTAAAGGCGATAATGAGTGAGTAATTATGGAAAAAGTAATTGAAATTGAAAATCTAAGCAAAAATTTTAAAGACGTGAAAGCGGTGGACGGTTTGTCGTTCGGCATAGAAAAAGGAGAACTTTTCGGTCTTTTAGGCGTCAACGGAGCTGGTAAAACTACGCTTATCCGAATACTTTGCGGACTTTTGAAGCCGACCTCGGGAAAAGCGGAAGTTCTCGGTAAGGACGTTTTAACCCAGATGTCGGAAATCAAACCGTATATCGCCGTGTCTCCGCAGGAGACCTCGGTCGCGCCCAACCTGACGGTCGAAGAAAATCTTTGCTTTTTTGCAAGTATATACGGTTTTGACGGCAAACGCGCCAAGGATAAAGCGCAGGAAATAATCGACAAAATGGGGCTGGGGGAAGTTGCTAAAAAAAGCGCGAAAGTGCTCTCGGGAGGCTGGCAGAGAAGGCTGTCGATAGCCATAGCTCTAATATCCGACCCCAAAATAATTTTTCTTGACGAACCTACGCTCGGACTTGACGTCTTGGCAAGAAGGGAGCTTTGGAGAATAATCGAAGGCCTAAAGGGTAAATGTACCGTTGTTTTGACGTCACACTATCTCGAAGAGATAGAGTATCTCTGCGACAGGGTTGCGATACTTGCAAAAGGCAAGCTCTTAACCGTAGGTACCAAGGAACAGATTATTGCAGAAGCGGGAGAGCCCGACTTTGAGGATGCGTTCGTTAAAATCGTGGAGGGCGCGGCTTTATGAAAAAAACTTTAGCATTCGTTAAGCGTAACGCCATTGAAATGTTGCGTGACCCGATAATTTACATTTTTTGCGTAGGCTTCCCCGTAGTTTTATTGACGCTTTTTACATTGATCGGACGGTTCGTCGCGGAGCGCGTTGCAATGTTCGAAATCACTAATCTTATCCCCGGAATTATTATGTTTTCTTTTACGTTCGTAATGCTTACGGGGGCACTGCTCGTATCCAAAGACAGAAGCACGTCTTTTATAATTAGGTTATATTCCTCGCCTATGAAAACGATAGATTTTGTAGCGGGTTACTTCATTCCGCTCTTCGTCGTTGGTGTAGTACAGATGCTGGTTTGCGTAATCGTCGGCGCAATAATAGCGGCTGTTTGCGGAACGGCATTTATCGGTTTCGGTGCGGTATGTCTTTTGATGCTGTCGTCTTTACCCGCGCTTATTATGTTTATTTCCCTGGGAATACTTTTCGGTACGGTTTTGAACGAGAAGTCCGCACCCGGGATTTGTTCTGTGTTTATTAGTGCGGCAGGTATACTCGGAGGCGCCTGGATGCCGCTCGATACTATGGGAGGTTTTGAAACCTTCTGCAAGTTTCTGCCCTTCTATCCGTCCGTCTACCTCGGAAGAGTAACGGTCGGCGCCGTCAACACGGCAGGAAAAGTATATGAGATAGGCGCAGGACAGTGGTGGGTGTTCGTGTCTTTAGCCGTTTACTTGGCGGCAAGCATTTTCTTTGCGTTGTTTGCGTTCGCAAAAAAGTCCCGCGCAGAGTAATAAGCGAATAAAATAATAAAATCAGTTGATTTTTAACTGCGGTTGTTGTATTATAATAAAGCTTTTATAGCTTTGGTTCCGTAGTTAAATGGATATAACGGACCCCTCCTAAGGGTCAGTTTTGGGTTCGATTCCCAGCGGGACTACCAAATAAGGGTGAGCAGTAAAAACTGCTCACCCTTATTTAATTTCTTGTTTGACTTAACTTAAGCTATCGCTTTTTTGCGTCTGTAAAATATCTTATATCTGAACTTATACAGCGCTATCGCAACCGCACCTGCAAGTACAATTCCCACGACCGACCATACAACGGCGGGTCTGAAATCTTTGACGTCAAGACAACGGACGTTTATCCACATCTGGTTTATGTCCGCAAGCTTAGCGCCGAAGTCGCGCATAACGATACTGCGCTCTGTGACCTCCTCGGGAGGATACTGCGTGAACGCCTGTCTGCCTCTTCCGATGTGCGCATTATGGTAAACCGTGTATTGACCCTCGTCAATCTCTTCTACGGAGTGGGGAGTAGTCTCTTTATCTATTCTTATCTGTTCGTTACCCTCGGTTAAGTCGATATAGATAAAATAATCTTCGGGGTCATTCTCACCTTTAAACAAGTGATTTAAATCATAATAGTAGAGCTCGTCGATTTCGTCGCCGTCTTCCATATTTTCGAGCGCGTCGTAGTTATACTTTATATAGTCGTAAACCAAACCGCCCGTAATCGAAGAAGTGTAGCCTATGTAATACATATTTCTTACGGCGTTGTCGGGACGGGACAAGAAGTTTACGAATGCTTCCGCGGCTTCTTTTTTTCTGGCGTCGCCGTTTATTCCGCTTTTAAGCATTACCCAGCCGTCAAACCACAGGTTCGTACATTCGTCGGGTATCGAATACCAGAGAGAAGTGGGGCTCTGTTCGTCGTATTCGGCCTCGTCCATAATGAATACCGCATCTCCCGACCATTGGAAGTTTGCGGCAATCTTGCCCGTAATCATATCCGCCTTGCCGCTGTCCGTTTCAAAAGAATAGACGTTTTCTTTTATCTGTTTTAAGATGTCTTCCGCCGCGCCAATAGTCGTATCGTTCGGCTTGTTCATAAGCTCTTCCAAATCGACCGTTTCACCGTCTTCAAACAATTCGCCCGCGTGAATGCCGAGAGCGGCAAAGTATGCGTCGCGCACGTTATCTTTGATGGTTATGCGTTTTGCATATTTTTTGTTGCGGAGAATTTCCCAGCTGGTTACGTCGTCCTCGTCAACCTGTCCCGGGGCGGGATTGTAAACGATACCGCTCGTTCCCCACATATAACACGCGGCATAGCGCTCCCAGGAAACTTCCTCGTCCGTGCCGTTTAACGTTACCTTGTTATTGCTGAAAATGCCTTTAATATAAGGCGATACGTTATTAATATAATAATTTTCTTCCTTTTCACTATTATAGAAGTCGTCCGAGTACGGCTCTGCTTTGTTCTCCTTAATAAGCTGCATTAAAAGGTAATCCGAAGGGCAGACAAGGTCGTAAGTGTCGCCGAGGTTTAATCTGTTGTACAAATCCTCGTTGGTGCCGAAAGTCGAATACTGCACCTTAACTTTATAATCGTGAGTGGAGTTGAACCAGTCGGTAAAATCGTCTACCATACTGTTCTCGCCGATAATGCCGTCCTCGCCTATGTCTATTTTTTCGTCCTCGTCCCAGCCGCCTAAATCTATGTATTCTTCCCAGTTGGACACTCTTAAAACAAGCTCGTCTTCTCCGTTTGCGCATCCCGACAGCGGGAGTGCGGCAAGAGTGAGTACGCCGGCGGCGGCAAGAGAACAGAAAATTTTAGTTAGCTTTTTCATTTTTTCTCCTTCCGCCGCGTTTAAGCGATGATAAATTCATTAAAAGCACTATCGCTACGACAATTATAAAAATAAGCGTGCTTAAAGCCCAGAGTGCAGTTTTGGTTTCTGTCTGATTACCCTTCGTTGCGTTTACGACGTAGGTGCTTATGGTGTCGAAGGTGGAGGGCTTGGTGTAGGTGGTTATGAAGTAATCGTCAAGCGAGAGCGTAACCGCCAGCATAAATCCCGACAAAATTCCGGGAATTAACTGCGGAAGTATTACCTTGAACAGCGCCTGCGCGGGCGTTGCTCCCAAATCGAGCGCCGCTTCGTAAAGATTATTGTCAAGCTGTTTGAGCTTGGGAACGATAGAGAGGTAGACGAAGGGGGCGCACAGTACAACGTGTCCTAACACGAGCGGCACGTAGGAGTCCTTGTTTATTCGCATAAGAATTATTAAAAGGACGCACAGCGAAAAGCCCGTAACGACGTCCGCGTTTACCACGGGAACCTGATTTACCGTATTCAGTAAGGTTTTTGTTACGCGCTTGGAGTAATGAATACCTATTGCTCCGAAAGTTGCAATCACCGTCGCAAGAAGCGCCGAACCGAGCGCAAGCAGAACCGTGCCGAAAATCATATTTCTCAGGCTCTCGTTTTTAAAAAGGTTAATATAGTTTTCGAACGAGGCTGAGTTTACGTGACCGCCGACGGTAGACGCGTCGGTTAGACTGTAAACCGCCAAAATTAAAATCGGCAAATAGGTAAGAAGGAGTACGAGTATAAGCCATACCCAGGTAAAAGCTTTTTTCATAATATCGTCCTCCTTTCGTTTGCGGACTTATCGCTGAAGCGGTTGGTAACCAGCGTAACTATAAATATAATTATCAACAATATTAGCGATATCATGGAGCCGTTGTTCCAGTCGTACGCCGCAAAATAACTGCCGATAAGACTGCCCATTATGTAGGTGCTGTTATACAGCATATCCAAAACGACGTAGTTAGTCATCGAGGGCAGAAGAACCATCGTGATACCCGAAATAATTCCGGGTAACGATAGAGGAAGGGTAACTCTTAAAAATACTATAAACTTATTGGCTCCCAAATCCGACGCCGCCTCGAGTACGTTCTTGTCAAGCTTTTGGATGGTGGTGTAGAGCGGCAAAATCATAAACGGCAGGAAGTCGTACGTCATACCGATAACCGAGTTTAAAAAGGGGTGGAAGGAAATGTTGCCCTCAATCACGGTCAGTACTTCTTTTAAAGCCGTAATACGCAGGGTAAAGTTTATCCACATAGGTAAGACGAACAGCATTAAAAGTATATACTGCTTTTTAATGCCGCTCCGTGCCAGAAGGTAGGCGGTCGGATAAGCAATCAAAAGGCATATTACCGTAGTCGTAACCGACAAAAGCAAGCTGTACAAAAGAGTACCGATTGTATTCGTGTTTTTAAAGAACTGAAGGAAGTTATTGAAGGTAAAGTGACCCTGCCCGTTTGTGAAGGCATAGTACACGATTACCAGAAGCGGAGCTATAACGAACAATATTAAAAATACCGCATACGGAACGCATAGCTGGCTTCTCGAAAAGCGTAGCTTTTTCATATTATTTGTCGCCCTCCGCGGGTTTTAATTTGAGCTTGATTTTATCTTTGGGGATAATCAGACTGACGAGGTCGCCCGTATTCCAAAGGTCGGGACAGGAGAGTACGAAGTCCTCTTCGTTTTCGTCCGTTCTGACGATATAGCGGTAGTGGTCGCCCTTGTAAATCATTGAAATAATATTACCGGTGACACCGCCCGCCGACTTGTCGTCGCTCATCTCGATATCGTGAGTATCGACCTCGACTTCGACTTCGGTGCCCGTCAAGTCAAGCTTTTCACCGTCAGCCGTCACGAGATAACCCTCTTCGTCGAGAGTAGAGCCGGGGTAAAGCGAGGTGACGTCGCATTCGAACTCTCCGTCGCCGAATTCGACGGTGTTGTTTGTGGTTATTACGCCGTCGTACTTGTTGACAGTGTAAACCTTGCGCATAAGGTGTATTCCGTCGGGTTCTATGCGCATACCTATCTCGGTGCCGACCTCGGCGGAAGAGGTGCTCTGAATTACGATTTCAAACTTGCCCACCTCGACGGTGATTTCATAATGAACTCCTTTGAATACGGTGGAAATAACCTTGCCCTTAAGCTGACCTTCCTTAGGGGCACAGATTTTAATGTCCTCGGGACGGACGACGACGTCGACCATATCGTTGATTTCGAAATCGTCAAGGCAGGGGAAGGTGGCGCCGCAGAACTTGACTTTAAGCTTGCCTACGACCGTGCCGTTGAAAATGTTGCTGTCGCCGATAAAGTCGGCAACGAAAGTGTTTATGGGTTCGTTGTAAATTTCGGCGGGAGTACCTACCTGCTGAATTTCACCGTCGTTTATAACGACTACCTTGTCGGACATCGTAAGCGCTTCTTCCTGGTCGTGCGTGACGTAGATAAAGGTAATGCCAAGACGCTTGTGCATATTTTTAAGCTCTATCTGCATTTCTTTACGCATTTTTAAATCGAGCGCACCGAGAGGTTCGTCCAGAAGCAGGATTTCGGGCTCGTTTACGATAGCTCTCGCTATGGCGATACGCTGTTGTTGACCGCCCGAAAGAGTGGACACACTGCGTTTTTCAAATCCCTCGAGGTCAACTATTTCAAGCGCTTTTTTGACTTTGGCGTCAATCTCCTGTTTGGAGAGGTGAATCTTTTTGACGCGTTCTACGCCCTTTCTGTCCGTGTAGGTGTAGTCGATTTTTTTAAGTCTCAGACCGAACGCTATGTTTTCATAGACGTTGAGATGGGTGAAAAGCGCGTATTTCTGGAATACCGTGTTTACGGGGCGCTTGTTGGGAGGGAGCTTGCTTATGTCCTCACCGTTTAAAAGAATTTTGCCGGATGTGGGTAATTCAAAGCCCGCAATCATTCTTAACGTGGTGGTTTTGCCGCAACCCGACGGACCTAAAAAAGTGACGAATTCACCCTTTTTAACCTCTAAATTGAAATTGTCCACGGCAACCGTGTCTCTGTCAAACTCCTTGCGGACGTCTATGAGTTCGATAATATTTTCATTGGCGCACATAATTTACTCTCCTTAAAAATTGGGCGGGGTGGAAACCCACAAAAATCTTGCGACGGTCTTACCTATGTTTTTTATCCCGTGCGGCTTGTTAGCTTCATAATAGAAGGTGTCGCCCTTCTTGCAGACGTGTTTGTTGGAACCGAGGGTTATGCAGAGCCTGCCGTCGAGTACGTAACCGAATTCTTCGCCCTCGTGCGGAAAATCGTCAGCCGTCGCCGCGTTGGGTAGAAGTTCTACAAGAACGGGCTCCATCTCGTTTTTCTGCGCGTTCGGTATAATCCATTTCAGCGACATTCCGTCCTCGTGCTTTTCGATGAAGTCGTTCTCCGAAAAGACTACCCGACGGTCGTCCTCTTTACTGAAAAATTCGGAAAGATTTGTGCCGAGTGCCGAAAGAATGTCGATAAGCGTGGTGATGGAGGGGGACGTCAGGTCGTTTTCAAGCTGTGAAATATAACCTTTTGTAAGCTCGCACCTGTCCGCCAGCTCCGATTGAGAAAGATTGTGCTGTTGTCGCAATCTCTTTATTTTCGAACCTATTTCCATAAAATCTCCATATTAAACCATAAGTTTAGTTTTGTTAAACGCTTAATAAAAATAAACTAAATGTTTAGTAATTTTAAACACAATGAGATTATATATAATACCTCATATAATGTCAATAAATTTTAACGCGTGCGCGACAATATTATATAAGAAATTTTTTATACGAAAAAAGCACGGAACTTGAATTCCGTGCTTTTTGAATTGTAAACTGATTTTATGCCATTGCGTTGAGCTTCTTTGCAAGTCCCGACTTTTTGTTGGCGGCGGTGTTCTTCTTCAAAACGCCCTTGGTAACTGCGCCGTCTATGGTCGAGCATACTTCGGGGAAGAGTGCGGTAGCCGCAGCCTTATCTCCGCTTGCAACGACGGCAAGGAACTTCTTAACCGCGTTTTTTACGTGAGATTTTACGATTTTATTCTGCTCGGTTTTCTTTTCGGTAACTAATGTGCGCTTCTTGGCTGATTTTATATTGGGCACGATTGTTTCTCCTTTTGGATGTATTCAACTTAAATCTTGTGTAATTTTATCATAAAAATAAAGGCTTGTAAACTGTTTTTGAACTGCTTTTCCGATTTTTTTAATAATATTTTACAATCAATAATATTTATATAATATGAGTAACGGCTTGGACAAAAACGATACGGTTGTCGCATTTTTCGACAGCGGCATAGGCGGACTTAATCTTCTGTATCAATGCGCACTGCGCGCGCCCGAAATACATTATTATTATATATCGGATAACGCCAACGTGCCGTACGGAAATAAGTCGGAGGACGAGATATGCGCGATGACCTTTAACGCTTTAAAGGGTATCGATACGCTCAATCCGTCCGCGCTCGTCATTGCCTGCAATACCGTCACCGCGGACTGCATAAAAAAACTGCGTGAAAGCTTTGCGTTTCCCGTGATAGGCATTCAGCCGGCGGTTAAACAGGCGGCGGAGGTAGGAGGGAAGTGTCTGGTTCTTGCTACCGAAGCCACGATAAGCAGTGAGGCGTTTAAAAACCTTGCGGGAAGATTTCCTTACCTTAAATTAATAGTACACGCAAGTAAAGGACTTGCTTCATTCGTGGAGGAAAACATATTCAATCTTCCGGATAGTCTTCCCGAAAACTTACTGCCCGACGTAAAAGTAGACAGTGTAGTTCTGGGTTGTACACATTATGCCTACGTTAAAAAGCAGATAGAGAACAAGTATAAATGCAACATTTTTGACGGGATTTTGGGTACTGCACAGAACTTTGCCAGAATTGTAGGGACGGGTGACCACGATTATCCACCCTTAGGGATGAATGACCACTTTTACCGAAAAAAGTTAAAAATAACTTTTATTGGGCAAAATAGACAAAAAGATGAGGAGGTGTTTGAAAAAATATTACATAATAAGTTATAGAATTTCAAAATTTCCAATAGAAAATTCAATAATTTTTTTAAAAAAGGCAATTTTTTATAAAAAGTGGTTGACAGTGGTCAAAATGTATGCTATCATAACTTCACTACTACACAAGGACGAAGGCTATGGCAATGCTGTTGGGTGAGTACAATCACCAGCTCGACGCGAAGAATAGATTTAGAATTCCCGCAAGGCTCAGAAAAGAGCTTGGCGAGGAGTACTATTTCGCTAAGGGCGCAAACCATTGCGTACACATCTTCTCCAAAGCGGGGCTTGAAGAGCTTTTCTCCAAGGCGGGCGAAATCAAATTCTCTGACCTCGACGGACAGAAAAACCTCGAAGCTTTCGCTATGTCGATAGTACCTGCAACCGAGGACGGACAGGGTAGAATAGTTTTACCTCCCGAACTCCGCGAACACGCAATGCTCGGTAAGGACGACAAAGATTTGGTCATCTGCGGAGCGATTACGAGAATAAATATCTGGTCTAAGAAGGGCTTCGAAGAGCGCTACGGCAACCAGAGTAAAGATTTCAACTCGGTAATAAAAGGACTTGGCTTCTGATAATGACGGCCTTTTCGCATCTGCCGGTAATGCTTGAAGAGTGCATGGAGGGGTTAAACCTTAAAAGCGGCGGAATTTATTTTGACGGAACGGTCGGCGGCGGCGGACACTCTTACGAAATTTTAAAAAGAACGTCCCCGAACGGAAGGCTTATAGCGTCCGACCTCGACGACGACGCGATAGCGGCGGCAACCGAGAGGTTGAAAGAGTTTGACGGCAGGTTTGAAATTTATAAATCCAATTATAAAGATTTCGAAAAGGTCTTTAAGCTTGCGGGAGTTGAAGAAATCGACGGAGCACTGCTCGATTTCGGCGTTTCGAGTTATCAGCTCGACTGCAAGGAGCGCGGGTTCAGTTATCTTAAGTCAGACGCACCGCTCGATATGAGGATGGACGCGAGTTCGCCTCTTACGGCGGAAATCGTTTTGAACGAATATTCCGAAAAAGAAATTGCCGAAATACTTTACGGATACGGCGAAGAGAGGTTTGCAAGACAAATCGCCGCAAACGTAGTAAAGGAGAGGGCGTCTAAAAGACTTAAAACCTGCGGCGAGTTCGTAAAAATAATTGAAAACAGCATACCTAAGAAGTTCCAGCAAAACGGACCTGTCGCAAGAAAAAGCTTTCAGGCGGTGCGAATTGCGGTCAACGGAGAGCTTGACGGTCTGTATGAGTGTGTGGTAAAGCTCATTCGCAGACTTAAAGTCGGAGGCAGGATAGCGATACTTACCTTCCATTCTCTTGAGGACAGGATAGTAAAGAGGGCTTTTAAGGAGCTTGAAACCGATTGCATATGCGACAAGAGTTTGCCCGTATGCGTATGCGGTAAGAAAAAGGAAATAGAAATCATAACAAAGAAACCTACGACGGCTACCGTAAAGGAAATGGCGATAAATTCCCGTTCAAAATGCGCCAAACTGAGGATAGCCGAAAGAATAACCGGTTGATAAGACGATAAGGAGAAAAACAATGGCAGTCGATACACCAGTTTTGGAAAACAGAGTAAAGGAAAGAAACGGCGAAGTTGTGCCCAAGCGCAGGGTAAATCTTACCGAAGAAGAGCATAACGCGCGTATTAAAGATACATACGCAAGACTTATTAATCCCAGCTATAACAGAGTTGAGGACGTTTTCGACAGCACTGCTCAGACTATAGAGGCTCCCGTTCAGCAGGTTGAGCCCGTTCAGTCGGCGGCTCCCGTTGAAAATAGACCCTATTTCGTAGAAAACGCAAGGGCTACCGCCGCAATATTCCGCGCCGACAGCGCGATAAACGCGGCTTCCGCTCAGCAGGAGACTATGGTTGCTCCCGCAGAGGAAGAAAACGAGGACCTTCGTCCCACGTCTACGACTATACAGTATCAGACTATCGGAAAGGCCGACTCGAAAATCAATTCGGTGACCGATAAGCGCGCTCATACCTTCGGCAAGAAGGAAAAGATACTGCTCGCGGTATTCGTATTGGTAATAGTCGCATTAATTACGCTCGTAATAGTAAATTCTGCTATTATTAACAATTTGAACAGCGAAATATCTAACGTACAGGACAAAATTTCCACCGTAAGAGGCGCAATCAGCGGCGTTACCAACAATATGGAAAACACGCTCCTGTCGGGGTTAAACAGATAATTTTATAAATTGAACAACCAAATAAACTTAATCGGAGATTAAAAAAATAAAACGACAAGGATTTTCCGTAACGATTTTACAAAAGAGGTTATTATCAGTGATATTGATAATAGCCTTTATTTTTTGCATAATTTTTTCCCGTTTCTTCTATATTCAGGTGGTTTGGGGCAAAGAGCTTGTCTACCGTGCCGAAGATCAATGGAACAGGGAAATTCCCGTGGTTGCGTTGAGGGGAGAAATACAGGACAGAAACGGTCAGGTGCTTGCAAGCAACCGTACGACTTTCACCGTGTTCGTAAGACCTAACGCCGTTAACGATGCGGAATACGGTGCGTCTGTTTTGAGTGAAGTGCTCGGTGTAGACCAGGCGTCTTTGCTTGATAAGCTCGAAAATTCCAAAGCTTCGGAGCTTACGGTCGCGAGACAGGTAGAAAAAGAAAAGATAGAACAGCTCGTATCGTACGGTCTTGACGGAGTTTATTATTCCAAGGATAACACGAGGGTTTACGCCTACGGCGAAGCGCTGTGCCAGGTGCTCGGCTTTACTTCAAACGACGGCTCGGGACTTTCGGGTATTGAAAAATACTACGAAAATATACTCAGCGGCATAAACGGTGAAATCGCTTATACGACCGATATAGTCGGCGTGCAGACGGAAAAATCGAAGATAATTTACAGGGAAGCGACGGACGGCGATAACGTAAGACTGACGATAGATATGGATATTCAACTGTCCGCAGAGCAGGCTATGCGCTCGGTTTATAATTCTTCGTCGGCAAAAAAAGTTTCCTGCATCGTGCTTGACCCTTCCAATTTCGATATTCTCGCAATGGTAAATTACCCTTCGTACGACCTGAACGACGTGCCGAGAGAGGATACCGGAAAGCTGAACACGCTTTCGAGAAATGCACTCGTCAGCGATATCTACGAGCCCGGTTCTACTTTCAAAATAGTAACAGCCGCCGCAGATCTCGAAGAATACGTAAAGGGAAACAAAGCCGCATTTTCGCCGACTTACGTCTTTAACGGCAGCAGAACGCGAACCGTGGACAGTACGAAAATCAAGTGTTGGTCGGATCACTCTAACGGCAAGCATTCCAATCAGACGCTTGCCGAAGCTCTGAACAACAGCTGTAACCCGTGTTTTACGGACATAGCGCTAAGTCTGGGCAAGGATACTTTCTACGATTATCTGACCGCATTCGGGCTCGGTAACGTCACCGGTCTGGATTTTAACGGCGAAGCACTCGGTATGTTGGTGCCTCAGTCTTTGGTAAGAGATTGCGACCTTGCGAGAATAGGCTTCGGTCAGACTGTTGCGGTAAGCGGACTTCAGCTTGCGTGCGCGGCGGCAGCGGCGGTAAACGGCGGTAATTATTATGTGCCGCATCTTTTAAAGAGCGTCGCGTCTGCCGACGGTAAGAAAGTCGAAGAATATAAGCCCGTCTTAAGCCGTAAGGTTATAAGCAGTCAGGCTTCGTCTCTTCTTGCAGGTATGCTCGAAGGGGTTGTAAGCGAAGGTAGCGGTAAAAAGGCGTTTATCGAGGGCTATAAAGTAGGCGGCAAGACGGGTACGGCTCAGAAATACGAGGACGGGCACATAGCTTCGGGCAAGTACGTCTCGTCGTTCGTCGGTTTCTTCCCGTCGGACGCTCCGCGGTATCTTGCGCTGATAGTGGTTGACGAACCCGTCGGTACCTATTACGGCAGTGCCGTCGCGGCTCCCGTAGCCAAAGAAATTTTCGAAGATATCATCAAAATTAAAAATATTCAACCCTATATTTGAGGTGGTTATGAAACTAATAGAACTTTTGAGAGATTTGACTTATGAAGAAATCAGGGGCGACGCAAATCCCGAAATAGGAGGACTTTGTACCGATGCCGACGCTGTAACGGGCGGCGACTTGTTTTTTTGCTATAAAGGTACGAAATTCGATTCGCACGAATTTGCCGCAACTGCAGTAAAAAACGGTGCAGTTGCCATAGTTTGCGAGAGAAAAATCACCGATAAGGTTCCCTGCGTTATCGTCGAAGACGCCCGCGCCGCAGTTGCGGTGCTTGCGCGGACTTTTTACGGGTACGCTGATAAAAAACTGAAGCTTGTTGCGGTTACAGGAACCAACGGCAAAACGACTACTACTTATATGCTTAAAAGCATATTCGACAAAAATAACAATAAAACGGCAATAATAGGCACTCTCGGCATAGCGTACGGAGATATATTTATTTCGCCGGAACTCACGACGCCCGACCCTATATTCCTGCACGCTGTTTTTGCCGATATGGTTGAAGCGGGGATAGAGTACGTCTTTATGGAAGTGTCGGCGCACGCTCTTCACTTCGATAAAATACGCGGACTGCACTTTGCCGCAGGCGTATTTACCAACTGCACGCAGGATCATCTCGATTTTTTCAAGGATATGCAGACCTATGCGGAAGCCAAGTGCAAGCTGTTCGAGGACGGTAAGTGCGATATAGCGGTAGTGAATTCGGACGACGAACTCGGTACTGCGCTTATATCGGCGTTGCCGAACTGTGTAAGCTACGGTCTTGAAAACCCTGCCGACAATTTTGCCGTGGATATAACCGAACGGTTAGACGGCAGTACTTTCGTAATAAATCTGTCCGACGAACTTTACGAAGTAAAAATCAAACTGCCCGCAATGCACAACGTCTACAATTCATTGGCGGCGGCAAGTTGCGCAAAGGCTCTCGGGGTAAAAATCGAGACGATAGCGGAAGGATTGAACGCGCTCGACAGAGTATCGGGCAGACTTGAAAGGGTAGCGGAGTTCAACGGCGGTCAGATTTTCGTCGATTTCGCGCATACGCCCGACGGACTGGAAAAGTCGCTCTCGTCTTTAAAAAAACTGTGTAAAGGCAAGCTTTACTGCCTCTTCGGTTGCGGCGGAAACAGGGACAAAACCAAAAGACCCATTATGGGTGAAAAAGCCGCAAGGTACGCCGACTTTATAATTTTGACCTCGGATAACCCCAGATACGAAGACCAGTACGAAATTATTTCCGAAATCGAAGCGGGAGTAAGAAAAGTCGGGACTGGTTACGTTGCGGTAACCGACCGTGAAATTGCCATTGAATACGCCGTTAATCTCATCACCGAGGGCGACATTTTGCTCGTTGCGGGAAAGGGCGGTGAAAATTATCAGGATATAATGGGCATAAAACACAGCTATAACGACAATACGGTAATTAAAAAACTTATAAGTTGACTTGAATAATGAAAAACTATTTTACCGCGGCTCTCGCGGCGTTCGTCGCGTCGCTCGTGCTCACCGCCTGTCTCAAACCTCTTTTAAGGAGGTTGAAAGCAGGGCAGTACATTTTGGGGTACGTAAAAGAACATAAAGGCAAAAGCGGCACGCCCACGATGGGCGGGCTTGCTTTTATTACGGCTATTATTGCCGTCGCAATACTGTTTTACGGCTTCGGCAACAAGACGCTCAATCTTACCTTGATAATAACCGGCGGGTTTATGCTCGTCGGCTTTCTTGACGATTTCTTAAAAATTTATCATAAGGAAAACGAGGGCTTAAAGCCCTATCAGAAAATAATATTTCAACTTGCGATAGCGGTTATCGCCGCGGTTTATTGTTACGTAAACGACCTGACCTATCTGTCCGTGCCATTCGGCGGAGGGGTGGGCGTAAACGTCTACTGGGGAATAATACCGCTTGTAATTTTCGTTTTTCTGGCTACCGTAAACTGCGTCAATCTAACGGATGGGCTGGACGGGCTTGCCGGCGGAACAAGTTTGGTCTATCTCGCCATTATGGGCTGTATGCTGGCGCTGTCTTCGAAGAGTGAAGTCACCGTCTGTTTTATAGGAGTGGGTGCACTTGCCGCTTTCCTGCTGTTCAACGTAAACCGCGCGGGAATATTTATGGGTGATACGGGTTCGCTTGCGTTGGGCGGCTTTATGGGTTGCATTACCGTTTTTTCAGGGAATACGTTGTATTTGCCGATAATAGGAATTACTTTCGTTCTTTCGGGAATATCCGTAATAGTACAGGTAATATATTATAAGCGTACGGGGCGAAGGGTGTTTTTAATGGCGCCGCTTCATCATCATTTCCAGATGAAGGGATATTCGGAGTGTAAAATTTCTTACGCTTACGCCTTGATAACCGCGCTTATGGGTACAATCTGTATAATTTTCATGTGAGGCAAAATGTATTTCGGTAATCAGAAATTTTTAGTGGCGGGACTGTCCCGTTCGGGCGAAGGTTGTGCAAACTTTCTTTTAAAACGCGGTGCCACCGTATTTATCTACGACGACGTTATGTCGGACAAGGTTTTAAAAACGGCAAAAGAACTCGAGGCAAAGGGCGCCTACGTCGTTTCCGCGGACAGAGTGGGAGACGCCGTGCGCTTTTGCGACGTGTTGATATTAAGTCCCGGGATCCCGATAGACAACCCTCTGCCCGTCGCGTTCAGAAAATTAGGTAAGGCAATCATCGGAGAAGAGGAGCTTGCCGCGATTTATCTGCGCGCAACGGCAATAGCCGTCACGGGTACGAACGGCAAAACTACGACGGTCTCTATGCTTGAAAACGTAATGACCGCCTGCGGCAAACGCGGCGTTCCCTGCGGTAACTACGGCAACCCTTTAATTAACTGCGTAGAGGAGTTGGATTTCAGCGACTTTGCTCTGCTCGAAATATCTTCGTTTCAGCTTGAAACGCTGTTTTCTCTGAGAGCGCACGTCGCGGTTATAACTAACATAACCGAAGATCATCTCAATCGTCACTACAATATGGAGAATTACGTATACCTCAAAAGTAAGCTCGTCCGCAATTTGCGTGAAAGCGAGTTTGCGGTACTCAATTACGACGACGAGAGAGTGCGCCAGCTTGCGAGCGTTACGCGTGCGAAGGTTATATGGTTCTCCGCGACGCAGAAAGTAGACGGCGCGTACATAGAAGGCGGAAGCGTTTATTTCAACGGCGAAAGATATTTCGGTATCGATAAAATGCATATCGGCGGAGTACATAATCTTTATAACGCCCTTGCGTGCGTTGCGGCTTGCGCCGTAATTGGTCTGGAACGGGAGGCGGTCGCTACCGCAATCTGTTTGTTCAAGGGCGTAAAGCACAGGGTAGAGTTGCTTGACGAAATCGACGGGGTAACCTACGTAGACGACAGTAAGGGTACCAACGTCGACGCAACGCTCAAAGCCGTGGAAAGCGCGGATAGACCTACGGTGCTGTTGCTCGGCGGTAAGGATAAGGGGTATGACTACGCTCCGCTGTTTGAAAATATTAAGAGCGGAAGAGTAATACACGCCGTCATATACGGTGAAAACAGATTTAAAATGCTCGACAGCGCCGTAAAAGCCGGTTTCTTCTCTTTCTCGCTGTGTTCTGATATGACGACGGCGTTCAGACTTGCCGCGTATAT
>CAYMUQ010000007.1:0-9481 GCA_964393805.1 uncultured Clostridia bacterium | reverse complement strand
GCCCGGGCAGAGCGTTCTTTTAAGTCCCGCAAGCGCAAGCTTCGACGAGTTTGCGGGCTATGAGGAGAGGGGCGACGCCTTTGCTAATCTCGTTGCGGGTATGCGCGATGAAGAGTAGGCTGTTTTCAAATGCAAAAAAGGCGGGAGATATCCCGCTTTTAATATGCGTTTTTTTGTTGGTCGGGTTCGGTTGTGTGATGATTTATTCCGCAAGTTCCTACGTTGCGGAAGTTCAATACGGCGATTCGCTGTACTTCGTAAAGAAACAGCTCATCGGTGTTGGCGTCGGAACGGCGGCGTTTGTCGGCGTGCAATTCATAAAACACGAAAAGCTGATAAAGCTCAAAATTCCCGCAGTCGTCATCGCTACCGTAATGCTCGCTTTGGTTTTCGTTCCCGGGGTTGGCGTAACCAATTACGGCGCAACCCGTTGGATAGGCTTCGGCGCGTTTACCGTGCAGCCGTCGGAAATAGCAAAGTACGCTTTTGTAATCTTCGCGGCGGCTTACTTTTCCAAAAATTACGAAAAGGTCAAGACCGTCCGCGGTGTTCTGCCCGTATTGGCGGTAGGGCTTTTGTTCAGCCTGCTTATCATAGCGGAACCCAATATGTCTATCACGATGTGCGTCGGTTTGCTGATGCTGGCGATGATATTTCTGAGCGGTACCAACCTTAAGACGTTTGCTATTATTCTTATTCCGTTCGTAATAGCCGTACCCGTGCTCATAATACTCGAACCGTACCGTCTTCAGAGACTGAGTGCCTTTATCGACCCGTGGGCTTCTCCCAAGGGGGAAGGTTATCAGTTGATCCAATCGCTGTACGCTTTGGGTAACGGCGGTCTGTTCGGCGTCGGTCTCTTCAATTCTACTCAAAAGTACAGATTTTTGCCATTTGCCGAAAGCGATTTCATTATGGCGATAATGGGGGAAGAGCTGGGCTTTTTCGGACTTTTTCTGTTCTTTGCGGTAAATATTTTTATCGTCTACCGCGGTATAAGAATTGCCGCGCGATGCAAAGACAGGTTCGGCTTTTTATTGTCCGCGGGCATTACTCTCGTCTACGGAATACAGGTGGTAATAAACGCACTGGTCGTAAGCGGAACGATCCCGCCGACGGGTCTTCCGTTGCCTCTTATAAGCAGCGGAAATACTTCGCTTATAATAACAATGACTTCAATGGGGGTGCTATACGCTATCTCGCGTAGCAATTAACAATATATAACCGAAACTCCATATAATGAAATAGGGCAACGATAAATCTAAAATGTGTTGTGCACGGGTTTATCGTTGCTCGTATAAGGCGCGCGTGAAGGTGCGGGTTTACCGTGATTTTATGCGGGCTGATTTATTTTTTACATATAGGGAGTAATTATGGATAAGTACATTGTCAACGGCGGAAATTCGCTTTTCGGCTCGGTAAATATTCAAACGGCAAAAAATTCGGTACTTCCCATATTGGCGGCAACTGTTTTAACCGATGAAAAAATTACTTTGCAGAACGTTCCAAATATAACCGACGTGCGTAATATGGTTAAGATTATGGAATGTCTGGGCTGTAAAGCAACCTATTCGGGCGGAGACGTCGTAATCGATTCGTCGTGTGCCGACTGTTATGAAATACCCAAGTCGCTTGCAAGTGAGTTGCGCTCGTCAGTGTTTTTGTTAGGTTCGGTAATATCCCGTTTCCGCAAAGCGAAAATAGCCTATCCCGGAGGTTGCGACATAGGGTTGAGACCCGTAGATTTGCATCTCACGGGCTTGAAGAGACTTGGAGTAAATATCACCGAAGAAAACGGCTACATATCCTGTGAGTGTGACAAGCTGACGGGCAACGAAATAATGCTCGACTGTCCGAGCGTGGGAGCAACCGAAAACATAATGCTTGCCGCCGTGAAGGCGGAGGGAACCACGGTTATAAAGAACGCCGCAAGGGAACCCGAAATCGAAGATTTACAGAAATTTTTGAACGGTATAGGCGCAAACGTCAGCGGCGCGGGAAGCGGTACCGTAATAGTACACGGAGTTAAAAAACTCGGCGGATGCAGTTTTCATCCGATATGCGACAGAATAGAGGCGGGTACTTTTCTCATCGGAACGGCTCTCTGCGGCGGCGACGTACAGCTTAACGGCGTAAACGCCGAATTATTGAGCTCGCTTTTACATAAACTTCGTGAAAACGGTTGCAAAATACGAGTGAAAGATGATAAAATAAATATACGGTGCGACAGGCGGCTTCAATCTGTAAAAAGTATTGAAACGCAACCCTATCCCGGGTTCCCTACGGACCTGCAAGCGCAGATGACTGCACTGTGTTGCGTCTGCCGCGGACACTCGATAGTTACCGAAAACCTTTTCGAAACCCGTTATAAATACGTTCCCGAACTTAGGAAGATGGGGGCGGACATAACGGTAATAGGAAGGAACGCCTTCGTGCGCGGAGTTGAAAAACTCAATGGCGCCGAGGTCGTTGCATACGATTTGCGCGGAGGTGCGGCTTTGGTGGTCGCGGCGCTTGCGGCGCACGGAAGAAGCGAAATTCTCGATATCTCCCATATCGATAGGGGATATTCGGATTTTGAATATAAACTGAGGGCGCTCGGGGGAGATATCGTTCGGGTCGCCGTATAAAAGATTATGCGATACGTAAGAAGAGTTCTCGTTATAGGTTTGGTTGTGGTATTTCTGATAGCGCTCGTCATCGGTGCGGGTGTAATATTTTCGGTGCGCAACGTAAACGTAACCTATATCAATTACTCGTCGTCAAGCGACGCCGAATATGAGCAGTGCAAGAAAAAACTCACAGAGGTCAAGGGTTCGAGTTTGTTGTTTTTGAAGGACCGCGACATCGAGGAGAAGATAATATACTCGCAGACAATAGCTGTGGAAAGCTATGAGAAGGTGTATCCCTGTACCGTAAACGTCGTGCTTAAAGAGAGAGTGGAGTGCTTTGCGGTAAAGGCGTTAAACGGTTACTCTCTTTACGACGAGGACGGCGAGTTCATTAAGACCGTGTCGTCCGATACGACGCCTCTCAATGCGATAGACGGTTGCCCTGACGTTCTTCTCGATGTCAAAGAAAAGGACGTTAAGTCGGTTGTTAAGCTCTGCGCCTGCTTTAAAGAGAATTTCGGCTCTGTCCGCAGACAGCTCGAGAGCGTTTCCGCCCAAAGCTTTTTCGGTATGGAAATTGCCGAGTTTAAACTCCGTAGCGGACTTACAATCTCGGTTTCGGAGTGGCAGAGTTCCGGTGAACTGAAAATAAAGAAAGCTTACGACCTCTACGGAGGGTTAAACGATTCGCAGAAGGCTAACGGAACAATAACCGTTGTAAGCGGCAAGAACGGAGCTACCGCGTCGGCAAAATACGACCCTGCGTGAGCTTAATCGGTTAGTTTGAATATATATGCGGCTCAATTTTAATTTTGAGCCGCTTTTTTTATGCAGAACTGTTGACAATAAATACGCTGTATTATATAATAGAGTTTAGTTAGCAGACTATTTTGCAAAGGATAACGGGTGAAGAAAATTGCGTAACAAAAGCGTAGCGGTGTTGGACGTGCGTTCGGACGAAATATGTGCGGCGATCGCGGAAAAGGGAGTAAACAACACCTTCATCATCAAAAGTAAATATTCTTGCAGATACGAAGGGTACGCGGAAGGCGAAATTCTCGATGCGGACAGTCTGCTCGGTGCGGTAAAAGAGGCGTTCGGAAGTATTAACGACTCGGTCGGCGGTAATTTAAAAGAAGTCTACGTCGGCGTACCGTGCGAATTTATAACGACCAGGCAGACCGAAAAGGCGATAAGCTTTCCTTCATCGCGTAAAATAAATGCAAAACACGTTGCGGCTTTGGTTGACGCTTCCGTTCCCGAGGTCGGCGACGACGAATTGATAATCGACTACGGCGCTCTGTGTTACACGCTTTCCGATAAACGCCGTCTTATCGACCCGATAGGTATGATAAGCGACAGTCTGAGGGCAAGGTTGAGTTTTTTCATATGTAAAACGTCTTTTACGGAACTTATCGAAAAAGCTTTCGGAGCTTTTCCTTCGGTAAAAGTATTTCATTGGGTACCGCAAAATTATGCGCAGGCGCTGTATCTCCTTTCTCCCGAGAAGAGGGACGGATATGCAACGTTGTTCGATTTTGGTTTTATATCATCGACGTTCAGTATAATTTGGGGCGACGGCGTTGTCTACAGTGAAGCTTTCTCGGTCGGCGTCGGGCACATAGCCGTGCTTTTGATGGAAACTCTCGATATCCCTTACGAGGTTGCAATGGCTCTTTTAAGTCGGGTAAACCTGAACGCAAAGGACAAGCTCACGGCATTCGAGGAATACAATTACGAAGGCGAGCCGTACAAGTTTGCCGCCAATCAGCTCAGAGATATTATTAGAGAGGGGCTTGACGCCGTCTGCGAAATGGTGGAAACCTGCAGACAGTCGTTTACGGAAAAGGATCTTACGGGCGCTCCCGTTTACATTACGGGCGAGGGTGTAGGGGTTGTCAAGGGCACGATAGAGCATCTTGCTTCCCGTTTGGTTACTCCTGTCGAGCAGGTAACGCCGAAGGTGCCTTACTACGATAAAAACATCTATTCATCACTATTCAGTCTGTTGTCGGTTGCGCTTGACGGCAAGGACGCTTAAGAATAAAGCAACGCGCGGTATTTTTACTTAAATGGAGGACGTTCCAATGTTTAACGATGCGGCAATAAATACGAATATTTCGGGAAAAGCCAAGATAAAGGTTATAGGCGTCGGCGGCGCCGGTAACAATGCCATCAACCGTATGATTGATGCCGGTATAACTTGTGCGGAGTACGTCGTAGTCAATACCGACTCCCAGATTTTAAAGCTTTCTCCCTGTGAAAATAAAATTCAGATAGGCGTTCAGCTTACCAAGGGCTTGGGCGCTGGCGCGGATCCCGACATCGGCAGAGCCGCCGCGGAAGAAAGCAAAGATATCTTAACCGACGTTATAAAGGGAACCGACCTTTTATTTATAACTGCGGGTATGGGCGGCGGTACGGGTACCGGCGCGGCTCCCGTAATCGCAAAAATTGCCAGAGATATGAAAATTTTGACGGTCGCGGTCGTTACCGAACCGTTTGCATTCGAAGGCAAAAAGAGAATGGAAAACACCGTCAAGGGTCTCGACAATCTCAAAAAGTACGTCGATACTCTCATAATCATACCTAACGACAAAATCAGAACCGTAGTTGACAAGAATACGACTATGGTCGAGGCTCTCCGTGTTGCCGACGAGATACTCAAGCAGGGCATCAAGGGACTTGCCGAACTTATCGTAAATCCCGCGCTTATAAACCTCGACTTTGCGGACGTCAAGACAATACTCAAGGATACGGGTATTGCGCATCTCGGCGTTGGCGTAGCCAAGGGCGACAACAGAATTATAGAGGCGGTACGCGTTGCCGTAAATTGTCCTTTATTACAGACTACGATAGAGGGCGCTCGCGGCGTTATTTTGAACGTGGTCGGCGGCAACGACTTGACCTTCTCGGAGGTTGCGGACGCCGCGGAACTCGTAAGAAGCGTAGTAGACGCATCTGCAAATATTATCTTCGGCGCGAGAATAGATCCCAACGTGCAGGACGAAGTTGAAATTACGGTCATTGCTACCGGTTTCCCCGGCTACGATAATTCTCAGGTGGCCGAACAGCAGAGGGCTTACACAAGCGGTCAGATTTATAATCAGCAACCTTATAACAGTGCAACGGGCGGAAGAATGTCGGTAAGCGAGCCTTATTACGCTCAGCCCCGTACTCCGCAGGCGCCTGTTCCTCCGCAGTACGGTCAGCCCAGACAGTATCAGCAGCCTCCCGTACAGCCTGCTCCGATAGCACCCGCTCCGGTAGCGCCTCAGGTGAACGACGAGGAAGCAATCGAAAGACCTGCTGACAAAGACTTGCCTCAGTTTGCAAGGATACTCCGTCATTTAAACAGAAATAATAATAACAAACAGTAATTTAAAAAAACGGCGACTTCGGGTCGCCGTTTTTTTATGCAAAAAATCGACAATTATTTTCCGAAAGCGTGATAATTATTTATTTTATTTAATAAAATTTATTATGTCGGAAAATTTATTGAATGATTGCGGTAGTTTTTACTTCGTCGGTATAGGCGGCGTAAGTATGAGCGCGCTTGCAAAATTGTTGCACGGTTCAGGTAAAAGAGTGGGTGGTTGCGATCGTACCGAAAGCGAATGCACGCGTGAGTTGAGTGATTTGGGTATGGACGTCGAAATTACTTCCGAAGGGGACGTGACGGGTTATGACGCGTTAGTCTATACGGATGCGATTTCCGCCGCAAACCGTTCGGTGTTACAGGCACGCAGATTGGGGCTTACTATTATTTCAAGGGGCGAACTTCTAAGTCTGTTCAGTAAAAAATTCAAAAAAACCATTGCTGTTGCGGGTTGCCATGGTAAGACGACCTGTACGTCGATGCTCGCGCATATTATGGGTTGCGCAGGTGTCGGTTTTTGCTCGCATATTGGAGGTTACGACCTCAAATATTCCAACGCGTATTTGAGCGGTTACGGCTATCTCGTGACCGAAGCCTGCGAATACAAGAAGAACTTTTTGAAACTGACACCCGATACCGCAGTCATACTAAACAGCGATGCCGACCATATTGACTGTTACGGTTCGGTTGAAAACTTACAGGAGGCCTATCGTCAGTTTGCTTCGGGTTCGGGCGAGGTTATAAAGCTTTACGGCGATCTCGCAACAACCGAAGGTGAGACTTTCGGGTTTGACGACAGAGCGCAATATTACGCAAAAAAAATAAAGTCCGTAAACGGGAAGTACTCGTTTACGGTCTATGAAGGGGACTGCGCCCTGGGTGAAATTAAGCTTAACGTTTACGGTAAGCATAACGTGCTAAATGCGCTTGCCGCCGTTGCGGCCGCAAGAAGGTATGGTATTGATTTCGAATATATTTCCTCTGGGCTTGCGGATTTTTGCGGTGTTAAAAGACGGTTTGAAAATTTAGGTAATTTCAACGGCGCCGACTGTATTGCCGACTATGCCCATCACCCGAACGAAATAAAAGCTACGCTTAAAACGGTGAGACTACTTACGCGCGGAGAAATTTACGTCGTGTTTCAGCCTCATACTTACAGCCGCACCAAGACGTTTTTCAAGCAGTTCGTCTCCGTACTCTCGCAGGTTAAGAAGTTGCTCGTTTATAAAACCTATGCGGCAAGAGAATACTACGACGATGCGGGGAGTGCGCTTACGCTGTCTCAAAGACTGAAACGTGCCGCTTACGGTGACGACCCGAAGGATATCGCCGATTTTATTGCGGACGCAACGGACGGCGACGTCGTATTGTTCTTAGGTGCTGGCGATATCTACGAAATTGCTTGCAATTTAATAAAAAATTAAAACTCGATAGGGCGGTTGGATTTTTCGCAGGAGTAAGCAAACTGCACGAATTGTTTTGCTTTTCTCGGTGACCTGCCGCCCTTTATAATTGCCCAGCGCTCGGCAAGCCGTTCAAGCTCGTTTGTCGGAGTTGTAAGGGCGTAATCTTTTGCAAGTTGTCTGATTACCGAAAGGTAGCCCTCTTTGTCTGTAGTGGAAAACATTACAGTTAAACCAAATCTGTCGGAGAGGGAGAGTTGTTCTTCGATAACGTCTGAAAGAAAAACCGAATTGTCTCTGTCAGACGAATTTTCTTTTATGATGTGTCTTCTGTTGGAGGTCGCTACAACCATCGCGTTTCCGCCCTCTATTACCGAGCCTTCAACGGCGGCTCTCAGTGCGGAGGCGTTTTTGTCGTTTTCCTCAAGCGTTAAATCGTCGATAAAAATTATAAATTTCAAAGGTAGAGCGGCAACTTCCCGCTTTATGCTTGTTATGCATTCAAGATTATCTCTGTCGGCCTCGATAAGACGAAGTCCGCGCTCTGCGTACTCGTTTAAAATTGCGTGAATAGTAGAGGATTTGCCCGTGCCCCTGTCGCCGTATAAAAGCATATTTGCGAAGGGTAGACCGTTCAAAAAATCGAGAATATTATTTTTGACCGCTCTTTTTTCCTCTTCGTAATTCTTTAAATCTTCAAGCTTTACGCTGTCCGTGCGGTCAAGCGGAACGAACTTTCCGTCCGTATATTTATAAGCTTTTCCGTGTATAAAATGTCCGTATCCGTTCTGACTGTAAAATTTGCATAGAACGGTGGCGTATCCTTTATCTTCCGCGGCTTCAAAAGGCGGTACCGAACATCCGGAATTGAAGCCGTCGTTTTTAGGTAAACCTTTAACACAGTCGGTAATAACTTTTACGTCTCTGTCAAAAGCCGCCGAAAGGTAGTTGGACGGCGTTTTGCCTGCCGTGCAGGACGTCGAAAAGGCGTTTATATCGCGTACAATCGAATTTTGTACGTAGCTCAAAAGATTGCTCTCCGCTCCCGCCAGATATATTTCGGATAAAAAATCGTTGAGCTTTGCGATGTTGGAGTACTGCGTTTCTGCGTATTCGGTCAGCGAGAATATTACCTTGTCCGCCGCAAGGCCGCGAAGTACGGTTAGAGAATTTAAAATCTTATTCATAGATTATACATTAAAGTCCTTGGTTTTTTGTTTATTATACATCATTAAGCGTAAATATGCAATTTTTTTATGTAAATTTTTGGTAATTTGTCGGGTTGCTAAGTATCAGATTGCTTGACTTGTCTATGCTTTACGGATATAATAAAAATAATTTCATTTCGGAGGAAAAATATGTCAAAAATATATTATCAGTCAGATTGCGATATTAACGCATTGAAAAATAAGACTGTTGCGATAATCGGTTACGGTAGCCAGGGACACGCTCACGCACTTAACCTGCGTGAAAGCGGTGTCAAAGTTATAATCGGTCTGCACGAGGGCGGTAAGTCCTGGCCCAAGGCAGTTGCCGCAGGCTTTGAAGTTTATAACGTTGCGGAGGCTACCAAACGCGCCGACGTCGTTATGATGCTCATAAACGACGAGAGACAGGCGAAAGTTTATAAGGAGAGTGTTGAAAAGAATTTAAAGGAAGGAGCGGCACTTGCATTTGCTCACGGCTTTAATATTCATTTCAAACAGATTATACCTCCTGCAAAAGCGGACGTGTTTATGATTGCACCCAAGGGTCCCGGTCATACCGTTCGTTCCGAGTATCAGGAAGGTAAGGGTGTGCCCTGCCTCGTTGCGATAGAGCAGGACTATACCGGCAAAGCGCTCAACATTGCGCTCGGCTATGCCGCGGGAATAGGTGGTGCAAGGGCGGGCGTTCTCGAAACTACTTTCAAGTGCGAGACCGAAACCGATCTTTTCGGCGAACAGGCTGTTCTTTGCGGCGGCGTTACCGCGCTTATGAAGGCAGGATTTGAAACTCTTGTCGAAGCGGGATACGATCCCAGAAACGCTTACTTCGAGTGCATTCACGAAATGAAGCTTATCGTCGACCTTATCTATAAAGGCGGT
>CAYMUQ010000006.1:0-32530 GCA_964393805.1 uncultured Clostridia bacterium | reverse complement strand
CAACGCCCGCAACTATCATCATATCGAAGGCGAAACCGCCTATTCGCGCCATCATGAAGTTGTTGACTATCTTTTTCTTTATCAAGCCCTTGGCTTCGAGCTTGTTTAAAACAGCCTTTACGGGAATGGTCAAAAGTACGCCTATAAGGAAATTGAAGCCGAAAAGGACGTTCTTTAAAAAGGGAATTAACGTGCCCAGCCCCCACATAATGACGTAGGATACGGCATAGATTGCAAACACTATCGCAACCTGCACGGTGAACTTATCCAAAGAGGCAACGTGGGGGATTTCGTTTTCGTCCTCGTAGTCTAACAGAGTATTTTTCTCCTCTTCGCTCTTAACTTTGACGATACCCTTGCGGCGCAGTACGTTTATATATATTACGCCGACGATACACGCGACCAAAAAGCCGATTGCGGCAATGGTAAGACCGAAGTTGCCGCCGCCTTCCATACCGTATTCGGGTTTAGAGAAGATATTGCCGTAATTGAGCGCCTGCCCCGTACCCTGACCGAAACCGAAGGCAAGCAGTATGCCCGACGCGTCGATAAGCCCCGAAACGTGTAAAACTTCGACGCACAGAAGCGTTACGACAAGACCGATAATTACCTGCACGAAATAGCCGCTTACCGTCGTAATGCCGGTATTCACCACTTCGCCCACCCTCTGCTTGGTAAGCTTCTTTTTGTTGGTGCGCATACCCATAGCGATAAAGCCTATGCCGAGGCAATGATACGTGATAATTTCGAGCACGTTCATACCCTTGTGCATACCGGCCTCCGCCTGCGGATAGAACAAATCGAAAAGGTATTTATGGCCTACGCAGTAGTAAACTATCGTCGATATTATAAGCAGAATAATGCCGCCAAGAACCGAGCTGGGAATAAGCGACTTGTTCAAAAAGGGAATAAATCTCTTTAAGATATTCGTGAGCAACAACGCCGCCAACAGAATGGCGAGTATTATTACAAACGCCCACGTGCTAAATGCCGATGAATCCATATTAATTCTCCTTTGTATCTCCGCTGTTCATCTGCCGCAAACCGTCGAATATATGAACGTATTTTATAGCACAAAAACGCTTATTGCCTTTAACCTGAAAAATTTTATCTTCGCAGTAAAAATTGAATTTCTTCTTCCCGACCATAGTCAAAGCCGTAATTTCCGTCAACGGAAACACCCGTTCGCACTTCCCGTTATAAATTACAAGATTTTCTTTATCGATAGATACTCTGTCGCCGTCAAGTTTTTTCTTCTTTTTGAATTTGACGCTTTCACGGAACAGTATCCCTCCGTCCTCAATCCGTAAACCTTCCGCAACGGATTTTACTATTTCTTTTCTTTCCCACTCGTACCACTCGTAAATACGCCCGAAACCGGAAATCTCGGGGGATATCGAAAGTTTTTCGGTGTAAACGGCTTCCATGCCGCAATACCTGCATCCGAATTTGTATTTATACGATACTATTCCCGAAACGCCGCGGCATACGGGGCACGTATACAGCACCCGTTCAATAAACTCTGCGCGCTTTTTACTGCGGAAAGAAATTTCCGAGTCGGCGTCGTTTACCGTTAGCTCGTCCTTGATTAAGCCGAAAAGCTGTTCGTTGCCGAGCGCGCTTAATTCTTCGGCGGAAACAATTCTGCGCACGCCGCCCGAGGCACGCCCTTTTCTTATGGAATGACCCCAGCGCGGGTCGGTTCCGTATCCGCCGCAAACGTTGTAGATTACGAGGGGCACGTTCAGCCGCTTTGCAAGCTTTGCTATTGCGTCGGTCATCTCCCACCGACAGCCCGAAACGGTACGGTTGCCCTCGGGAAAAATGCCTACCGCTCCGCCTTCCTTGATTACCCTTAACACGCCCATCATCGCGGAAACGTCGCATAAAGACTTGCTCTTTGGAATGGGTGCTACCAAATATTTTATTAGGGGCGAAACTTTAAGATTGAACAGGTCGTCGGAAGCGACAAAATATACGGGGAAACGGAACGACAGTGAAAGCAAAAAAGGGTCCATTGTAGTCTGATGGTTCGATATTATCAGATATGCACCCTTCCCAAGCCCGCTCGGCCGTGCGTTGAAGTTGTATCTCAACCTGAAATATAAACGCAAAACGGGGCGCAATAATGCGAATACAATTGCGTGCCTGCGCTTAGTCCAAGTCGATTTTTTCTTTTGTTTCAAAGCTGCCTCATAATCGTTTAATAAACTGATTATAACGGATTTCGGCGAAAAAATCAATAAATATTATCAAGGATTTAACCAACAGACTTATTCATTATATTCTAATCGGGTAATGAACGATACGCCGCTAAAACCCCGCGCTCTTGCGCGGGGCTGTTTCATATAAATTACGCTTATTTTCCCTAATTTACTATAATATTGCGTATAATAGTCTTTAATAGATACAAATTACGCTTTACGGCGCACTTTTTACTTGTCTTTTATACATTATTATGATGTAATTTACATAATACTCTAATATTTATTCATAAAAAATACATTTATACAAAAACAGTCCAATTGAAGGAGAAAGCTTGGAATGAAAAAACTGACCTTATTTTTCGCCGTACTGATGATTGCAATCGTTTCAGCCGCGTGCGTTGCCTTTACCGCCTGCAACGGCGAGTCAAACGGCACAAAGCTCGAATACACCGTAACCGTACTCGGCGAGGACGAATTAACGGGCGTTTCCGACGTCACCGTAAGGTGGTCGGATAACGGCGTGAAAGCAACCGCCACGACGGACGCAAGCGGCAAGGCTAAGGCTTCCATTGCGGCGTCGACCTACGAAGTGACTTTGTCAAACCTTCCCGAAGGTTTAACCTGTTCTTCCGCTACGGTCACTTCCTCGGCGCGCGGAATAACCATGGTACTCGAAAGAGCCAAGGTCGATTACACCGTATCCGTTAAAAACAGCGACGACACTCCCGCAAGCGGCGTAACCGTAAACTGGCGTAAGGCAAACAATTCGTCCGCCGCGGTAAAAACCACGGGCGCGGACGGCAAGGCGACCGCAAATCTTGCTTACGGCGAATATTCGGTATCCGTATCCAATCTTCCCGCAGGAAGCTACTACGTCGGCGTTAAGACGGTTACCGGCGCTCAGCCCGACACCGCTTTCAAGCTCGAAAGCGACGGTGCGGTAGTCAACTATGAAATAACCGTAAAATCCGAGGGCGGTCTTCTGTTCAAGAAATACACCGTATCCGCGTACAAGGACGACGAGTTGGCAACAACCGCCGAAACCGACGACGAGGGTTGCGCCACGCTTACTCTTCCCGAGGGAAACGAATATATCGTGCGCGTTCATAACGTCCCCGCAGGCTATACCTACAACCCCGTTATTCTCTCGGCGGCGGCGTCGGCAGAAATCAAACTCGTTTCCGCACCGATACAAACCGCACCCGCCGACACCACGAGATATCTGATAGGCGATATTATTCACGACTTCGATTTCACAACACCTTACCAGATAAACGGAGCGGCTCTCAGATACAGCATATCCGAAATACTCAAAACCAAAAAAGCAATCGTTCTCAACTTCTGGGGAACCAACTGTTCTGCTTGTATGCAGGAAATGCCCGCAATGCAACAGGCTTACGAGCTCTATTCCGACAAAGCCGAATTCCTTGCGGTAAGCAACTATATGGGCGGCGACAGCAATTCGACTATAGAGGCCTTCCGTAACGACAACGATTACGAATTCCCTATGTTCCGCGACACGCACAACTTCACTTCGAAGTTTGCGCTTAAAGCGTGGCCCACGAACGTCATTATAGACAGATACGGCGCAATCGCCCGCATAGAGGACGGCGCACTGACCTCCGTTTCATTCTGGAAAAAGCTTCTCGACCAATACGTAGCCGACGACTACGTTCAGACTTTCATCCCCGGCATCGACAGAAACGATTCGACCGTAATCGAAATGGCTAAGCCCGACGTCACCGTCGGCAACAACCACTACGAAGAGGTAGCCGCGGCGATAAACGACAAGACCGCAATGCCCGACGGATGCTCCGTCGTCTGGTTCGGCGAACCCGAAGCTACCGCGGAGTTTACCTGGCCGTTTATGCTCAAAACGCTCGACGGCGAAACCGTACTCTATCCCTCCAACACCGACCACGACAATACCTTCTCGCTGATATACGCCGATATAACTATGCCTGCGGGCAAGGTGTTCACCTTCGATTACTGGGCGCAGACCGAAGCAGACAAAGACGTTTTCTACGTCTTCGTAGACAATAAAATTACCTACACTATATCGGGCGAGGCGGACGGTTGGAAAACCTGTTACGTCTATGCAGACGTTATAGACGGCACCCATCAGATAGCTTTCAGTTATATAAAGGACGTATCGCTCGGCGCGGGCTTCGATAACGTATATATCAAAAACGCACGCTTCGTCGAATTGAGCGCGATAACTCAATCGACGAATATGCTCCGCGGCGCGGCGTACGGCGTTCCCGAAACGGGAGCTGAAACTTTCCTCCACTATGCTACGGTTGAAAAGCAGGGCAGGTACTACTTTGTAGACGCGTCAAAGCTGGTCGGAGCGCAATACGCGGGCAACGACGCCCACCCGATGCTCTTTGCAAACTTTAACGACCCGACCAATTGGAATAAATTATCCATAAGCAACATAATCTCCGCAACGGACGAAAAGAACGGCGAATACGAATACGACTGCGTATTCGAATACAACGGCAAGACACAGGACTGGCGCGAACTTCTTTCGGACTATGCAAGTCTTGCCAAAAACTCGGACATAAGCGGCTACGTTCCCGTCGACGACGATTTACGCGCACTGCTTACGGCTTTTGCCCGTCATATAAGCGGAAGCACGAACCAAAACGAATGGCTTGAAATCTGCTACTTCTTCTCCCACTACGGAAGCGGCGAACCGTTCGGCAATCCCATTATAGGTCTTACGGAAAGCACGGCAATCGAAATGGAAGAGGGCGAAACCTATAACGCCGACCTGACGAGAAACATGGCTCCGTACGCCATAACCAGATATACCTTTACACCCGACAAAGACGGCGTTTACAAGCTGGAATCCTTTATCGACGAAAGTCAGGCGCAGGCTTACTGGGCGCAGGTATGGGTCTATACCGACGATATAGACGACTATTTCCATTACAGCGGCGACAACCGTATAAACAGAAACGAAATCAACGAACAGAACTTCGTCTCTTACCTCTACCTTAAGGGCGGACAGAAATACTATATTGCAGTCTCCTTCCTTATGAGCCAGACGGGCAATTACGATTTCAGTATTACCTATCACGGCGACAGCGCCGCGCAACTTACGCCCTGCGCTTCGGGCAACCACGTAATAGTAGGCAATCATCTGGAACCCGAATACGCGGTAGAGTACAAAAAGGATGAAAACGGTTACTATCACGCGCTCAACGGCGACGGCTCTTTGGGAGATTTCATTTACCTCGACTTTAAGTACACCACGCTCGGCAACATTTACAATCCCCTTTCGATTATTATCGACCAGTACGTGACCGACCCCTTGAATTCGAGTAAGAAGCTCTACAAGGTATTCGATTTCACTCAGGTAATATCGTATTATCCCAATATCGAAATAGACGGGGACGGTAACGCCGTTATCACTTCATACAGCTACGACGTAATCGACCTTACCTCTTACGGCGAAAACTATAAAGACTATACCGACGTTATGAAGGCTTACTGCGAAGAGGCTATGGAAAACGACGGAATGTTAAAGGTAACCGACGAACTCGTGGAGATACTTACGATGTACTTCTACCTTCGTACGGATATGGTTGAAAACGACGTACTGCCCGAACCCAGCTCGAACGAGTGGCTGAAATTCTGCTGGTACAACAAAACGATTGACGAAAAGACCCCCGCATAATATCCAAATCCAAAGGCGCACGCCTGAATTTAATCTGCTGTAAAATAATAAAATAAAAATTTTTAATTGGAGGTACAATATGACAAAATTGTGCAAAAAGTTATTACTGGTTTGCCTGACTGTTCTGTCTGTCGTCTGCTTAGGCTTGTTTGCGGCCTGCGTCGGCGGTAACGGCGGAAATAACGACACACCGGTAACCTATACCGTAACCGTCGTAGACGAAAACGACGCACCCGTACAGGGCGTTTCGGTATATCTGAAGAAAGGCTCTACAAGGTATGACGCCGTAACCAGCGGCGAAGACGGAGTAGTTACGACCGAGCTTGCCGCCGACACGTACGAAGTAGGGTTTGTAGCAAGCACTATCCCCGCGGGCTACGAAGCACCCGAAAACCTTACGGTAACTAAGGACGCTCCCTCGGTAACGGCTAAACTTATCAAGAAGCTTCGCTACGTAGTTACTCTCGTTAAGGAAGACGGAACGGCGTTCTATCACGAAAACGTATACGTTGCGCTTTGCGAGGTAAACGGAAACTGTCTTACCCCCTCTCCCCTCGGCACCGACGGAACCTGGGCTATGGAGAACATCGAAGCTAAGGAATATAAGGTACAGATAAATTTACCCGCAGACGTAAAGGACAGCTATACGTTCAAAGGCAATACCGCGGATAAGCACTACTACACGGGCAAGCACGTAACGGCTACCGATACCGAAGTAACAATCGAGATAAAAGCGCTTAACACGCTTGCATTGACGACCGAAATGACTGCCGACGAAGAGGCGGCTTACGCAACCGGTTTCTCTCAGTTCGAAAACAGCACTAAGCCCGCAAAGTATTCGTTCAACTCGGTTTTCAAGGCTAACGAAACCAAATATTTCAAGTTTAATCCTTATAAAACCAGCGACTTCGTATTCTTCTGCAAGAACGCAGGCGCAACGTTTGATTTCGAAGACGACAGCTACACCGTCGAAACCAACCTTGCGCAGGGCGTAAACGCAACTAAAAATAAGGAAGTTTACTTCTCCGTTACCGCCGCTACGGCAGGCACCGTAACCTTTGTAATCGCAGGTCCCGACACGGGCGAAGATTCCTCCACGGTAACCTTTACCGACGAGGGCACGAAGGAAGTAAAAATCGTAAGCGCGGAAAAATACGCCACCGTAATTTTCACCGCCGAAAAGACGGGCGTTTACGAAATCACCTCCGAAGGCGATTACGATACCAAAGTCGAATACTATGCAAACAGCTTTAAGGTCGGCGAGGAAGACGAAGGCGGCGAAGGTCAGAACTTCAAATACAGCGGAATTGAAATCCAGCAGGTAGGTCCTACCTTCGAGTTCCGCGTATTCGTAAAAGAGAGCGCAACCTTCCCCGTAACCTTAAACGTAAAGATTACCCGCACGGGCGACGCCGAAGTAATCGTAGAACGCGAAACCCAGAAGGTAACCGCTACCCAGGTAGGTCAGACGGCTTACGAAGCGGCGGGCAAATTTACCGAGGTCGACCTCGACACGCCGCAGACGGTTGTTTTAGGCAACGACGGTTACTACCACCTCGACGAGGCTAACGGTCCCGTACTCGTAGTTAAGCTGAACAAAGCTTTCAGAGATAACTTCGGTATATTCACCGCGGAAAATACTATGGGCAGAGCCGCAAACCCTCAATTTATGTGGTTTGCCGACTACGCAAGCGAAACAATCAACTGGGATTACTTGGATTTCCTTAAAGCTTATCAGGCTAAATGTAATGCCGACGGCGTATACGGCGTGAACGCCGAACTCAAGCTTATGCTCGAGCGCTGGGCGGGAGCTCGTATCAACGAATACACACTCGGAATAGATAATCTCGGAACAATAGCCGAGGGTAACGAATGGCTTATCCCCTGCGGATACTACGTCGTAACCCAGCTTACCGGCGAAGGCACGGAGGACAGCGCATACAGTCTCGGCTACGGCGAGTACGAAATCAATCTTCCCGCGGAAACCACCGTCTACTTTATGATGACCCCGGGCGAATATACGGTAACCGTAAAAACGACCGCCGCACTCACTTTCAGCGCCGACGTCACCGCTACGGAAACCGAAGGCGGCTACAAATTCGACTGCGTATCTTCGATGATGCTTGGTTTAACCTCGTTTACCGTAACCAACGAGGGAGCAAGCGCGGTATCCGTAAAATTCGTTTGCTCGGAACAGGTTAAAGAGGCAGGCAACGAACTCGAACTCGGAATGAACGAAGTCACGATTGCCGCCGAAGAATGGTCCGATGGAAAAACCTTTACGTTCACCCCCGAAGAGGACGGCAGATACGTTATCTCCTCCGCTTCCGCAGACGCTTCACTTTACGGCGTCGGAGATACCGTATATGAAGAACCGACGGAATACGGCTTTGCCATTACGATTGATGCAGAGGCAGGTGAAACGTACAGCATTTTGTTAGGCTGTATGGAATTTAGCGGAGCAACCTATACCATCGTAATAAACAAAGAACTCGAAGCAGGCGAAAACGAAGTTGAAATTTTCAGTGAGAACGATTTGTATGACGGAACGGTATTCGGCTTCAGCACTACGGAAGCAGGCAAATACGTTATCAGCTGTCCCGACCAATACGTACAGTTGCTCTTCGTCGAAGGTTTCAACGGTTACAACGGAGATTTGCAGATGACCGGATTTGCATTCATATTGGATGCCGAAGAGTTTACGGATTACTATTTCGTAGTGATAACCGACGATACCAACAACTTCTTCATAACGGTTGCGAAGTATTCGGACGTTTCCCTTACCGTCGGCGATAACGACGTTTCAGCCTCTTTCTGGGGCAACGTTTACGCGTTTACCGCAACGGAGGACGCAACGTACACCATTACCTCTACCGACGAGGACGCCGCGGTTTTAGCAGGCTATGACTGGGCAACCGAAGGCGAGGTAGACATCACTATTCAGGCGCAGGCAGGCAAGACTTACTACTTCATATTCGCGGTAAACGGAATGGACGATAATACCTATAAAGTTACCGTGACCAAATCCGCAAATTCGGATACGGCTGAATAATTCGTTTAAACGGTAAAACCGAATAATAAAAAAGAGCGCCCTCGGCACACTTGCCGAGGGCGCTTTATTGTATTAACTTTTATTATCCTTTTATTCCGTCTATTACCGATTTAAGCTGATCGAAACTGTGGAACTCGTTCGTGCTGTTGTATCTCACTACACCCTCCTCGTCGAGGATTACCGTCAACGGCCAGGAGCTTGCTCCGCCGAGTAATTTGTAAGTCTGATAGCTGTAATCGCTCGTAGGTATATCCTGCGCGAACTTTATATCGTATTTATCCCAACCGTGCTGTTCGAGGAAACCATCAACTTGATCGGAGAATATATGCATACCGTGTATTGCGACTATTTCTATATCGTACTCTTCTGAGTTTGACAACTCGCCTATGTACGGCATTTCCCTTTCACAGCCGCTGCAGCCTATATACCAGAAATTGATGAGCGTTATCTTCCCGCGGTTTTCGTACAGGTTGTACTCCCCTCCGTCCCGGTACAGATTAAGCGTGAAGTCGGGACAGGTCTTGCCCACTTCGCAGCCCACCGTCGGAGGCAGAACGGGCGTCTCTTCTTTTTTGTTACCGACGTTATAATATATGAGCGCCGCTATAAGCACGCCCAGCGCAACCGCCCACGCCGCAATCTCGAACCAGAACTTCCTGCCGCGCTTTACCTTAGGTTTCGCCGCGGCTTTTGTTGCCGCCTCTTCCTCTACCGCCGTTACGCTTTCTTCGGTTTCCGCGTCCGCAACGCTCACCGCCGTTTCGGTTATTTCCGCCGATTGCATAACGACCGTTTCATCTGCTTGCGCCTCTGCCGCTACCGTCGCCGCGGCGGGTCTTTTCAAAAGTCCGTCAAGCGGTTTGACTTCTTCCTGCGGCGCTTCCGCAACCGTATTGCCGTGAACGAAAATCTGCGAGCCCTTCCAGCTTATAGCCTTTGTGGGGCAAATCGGAATACACGCGCCGCAGTTTATACATTCGTGGTCGCCGACCTTCTTTATATCCATTTTACAATGCGATACGCACAGTCCGCAGTCGGTACATTTAAAGCTGTCGACTTTTATACCGAGCAGTGCAATTCTGTTAAAGAAGCCGTAGATTGCGCCTAAGGGACAAATGAAACGGCAGAACACGCGGTAGATAAACACGCTTGCAACGCCCACCGCGATTAGCACGCAGAACTTCCAGGTAAATATCGGTCCGAGCGAACCGAAGGTCGCCGAATTTGCGGGATTGCTCAAAAGCGATACCGCGCCGCCCAGCGTGCCAGAAGGACAGACGTACTTGCAGAACGCGGGCAGGGTCATATCCATAATGCCGTAAATGAGCGGAATTGCAAGCACGAGCACGGCGAGTACTACGTATTTGAAATAGGACAGTACGCGCGTCACCTTACTCTTTTTGAGCTTCGGCGTTCTTATCTTATATAAGAGTTCCTGAATAAGTCCCGCGGGTCACAGGAAGCCGCAGATGGTACGCGCAAGCGTCAGACCGAATATCGCAAGTATGCCGAGTATGTAGAACGGAGCGCGGTGGTTTGTGCTTCTCAAAGCGTTCTGCAACGAACCCATAGGACACGCGCCAACCGCACCCGGGCAGGAATAGCAGTTGAGCGACGGTACGCACATATACTTGGTGTTGCCCTTATATATATCTTCCTTTGCGCCCGAAATAAAGCCCTTTAAGTTGGCGTTGAATAGAAGCGCCGCATAGACCTGAATTAACCTGCGTTTACTCGGCTTATGGTTGTTCCACCACTCTTTAAATCCCTTTTTACCGCTCGCTTTCGCCTCTTCCTTGCAAGCCTCGCCGACTTCGCATACGGCGCGTTTAGGTATCTGTTTGCGCGTCAGAACGCCGACTACGACGAACGCCGCGATAACGGCTGCCGACAGGGCTATAGCTACTACGATTATTGCAATTTCCATAACCTCACCCTATCCCTATGCATTCCTTGCAGATATTGACCGCCTTATACAGCACCTCTGCCGCGCCGCCGTTTAATACGCCCAGTATTATAAAAGTAATCGCAACGGCAAACAGAACTCCCCTTATTACCCAAAGGGTTATATTCGAAGAGGCAACCGCTTTGACCGCCTCGACCTTTTGGTTTAACTTACTCTGTTCTTTTATCTGACCGTTGCCGTTCTTTATCATTGCTTTTGCGGCTTTCAACTGTTTTTCGACCAGCACGCCGTTGTAAATCGATACGCCCGCGCAGACTATAATCGCCGCAAACGACCACGGCAGGACGTTGGATACCATTTTGAGTATTTCGGCGTTTACGTCCGCGCCCTTGAAATTAGCCGCCGTAAAGAGATATACGAGGCAGGCAATAGCCGCCGCCAGCACGACGGCAAGCGCGGCAAGCCAGATAATAAGTCTGATTTTCTTGACCTTGTTCAAATCTTTCTCGGCAGATTTATACTCCTCGCTCTCGCCCTCGGGCAGTCTTGCGGTAAGCATTTTGAGCGCCGCGTCCTTATCGCGGGCGGGCTTTTTTTCGACGAGTGGAAATATCGCTCCGACGATTACCGCCGCAACGACGAAAAGCAGTGGAATTGCAATAAGCGAAAGCTTTTTACCCACGATTTCACGGCTGTATATAACGCCCGTACCCTTGCCCGAATAGTAAATATCCGCAGCTACGGCAATAAGGGATATTCCCGCCGCAACTACGAGCAGAGCGAGAAATACCGAATATGCGAGCCTTATTTTTTCCTGTTTAGCCATATACTTTTCCTTAACTTTTCGTATAGTGTATTATACTATAACAAAAATAAGGCGGTAAGTCAAGTAACCGACGTTCCGCCTTATATGCCAAAAATTTCAAATTCAGTACCGTATTATATTTTCCGTTTGGGACACTCCGTGAGCGGTAATCTAACGGGTATATTGGTAATACCACAACATGACTTTCAAGTTTCCTTTATAGACAATCCCTAAAAATTATGCTATAATTTCTGAAATTACATTAGGAGGAGTTTAATGAAATACAAACTTGAAAAAAATTATTTTGAGCTACTAACGAAATACATTGCAGATGAAAAGCTGGCAAATGAAATTCAGTGCAACATAAATTTTGTAGAAAAGTATATTGATAAAGTAGATGCTTGCTTCTCCGACAATAAAGAAAAACAACTTGTGTATAAACAACTCGGCTCTATCGCTTTCTCTTGTGTGGAAGCTTTATGGAAAAGCATAGTACTGATTGTAAATAAAAATTGTAAAATGCGAGACTGCAAAGAAGACTGTAAATATCATAGATTTGAAACTTTGGGAAAATTAAGTAATGCTTCTCCAAAATCAGTTCTTTCTCATTTAGTAAATATGCGATTGCTGTATGTGCATCCTTTTGAAGAGGACGCCATTGAGAATTTGAAAAATTTACGTAATCATATTCATTTAACGAGAACGTTGATTGACGGAAATAAGTCTTTTAAATTTAACTTGCAATTCGTTGAAGATATGTTACGATTGTATTACGTTACCATAAACCAAGCCGAAATGAATCATTGGTATTATGACGAGCCGAAACCTTGCTTACGGGAATTGGATGGCAACGGTTACGATGTTACAGAAAACCAGCAAAAAATTGCCCTCACGGAGTATTATACGAATAAAATTATTTTTGCCTGTATTGACGTCTTTTGTAACAAACCTGTTACTGAAAAAAACGAACATTATTTACGTCATTTATCAATAACCAAATGTTTTGATACTGAAAGATTAACCGATGAATTAGGGAAATGGCTCTACTATGAAAGCGCACACTTCAGAGCGGAAAAAGAGTATCAAGAAGCATTAAAACATTTTGGCACTAAACTGAGACCTTATCTACCACAAGGAAGCGACTTATTATCTCAAATTGATAATCGAAAAAATTATTATTACTCTCTATTTAATTGTGATTAAAAATGAAATACAGCGGGCAAAATTTTCTGCCCGCTGTAAATTTTTAGAGTTGAATTATAAAAGATAGATATGCCTACAATGCTCGGTGCCGTCTATTAGAAACAATGTGGGCGCATACTAAATCACCCCCCCCCACGCAAAGCCGTAGGATTGATTCAGCATTTTTTATGAAGGTATATGCGGCTATAAAGATTTGGTCTTTACCGCGCCGTTGTCGCATTTGTTTCCCCAACTGTCGATAAGCTCTTCCTCTTTATAAACGCAGATAATCTCGCAGTGGTTCGCGCATTTGCCGCACTCGAAGCCGCGGGTTTTAAACTCTATATCCGCGGTATCGAACGAAAAAGCTCTCTCTTTGCCGCTCTTTCTCGCAAGTACGGCAACGCCGAACGCGCCCATTAAATGTCCGTTCTCGTCTACTATTACTTCGCTTCCGACCGCGTCCTCGAACGCCTTTTTAACTCCGACGTTCTTGCTCACGCCGCCCTGAAAAACTATGGGCGCGTTTATCTTTTTCCCCTTGCCTATATTGTTGAGATAGTTGGTAACGACCGCCTTGCAAAGCCCCGCGATTATGTCCTCTTTTTTGTGACCTATCTGTGCCTTGTGCACGAGGTCGCTCTCGGCAAACACCGTACACCTTGCGGCAATGTTCGTAGGCTTTTTGGAAGTTAACGCAATCTCGCCGAAGTCCTCGACAGACACACCCAGCCTGTGAGCCTGACTGGATAAAAACGAACCCGTACCCGCCGCACAAAGAGTGTTCATAGCATAGTCCACGACGAAGCCGTTTTCGATTATTATTATTTTGCTGTCCTGACCGCCTATCTCGAAAATGGTGTTGACCTCGGGGTGGATTGTAGTCGTGCCGATTGCGTGCGCCGTGATTTCGTTTTTTACCACCACCGCATTGGTCATAACGCCAATGAGCTTTCTCGCACTGCCCGTCGTACCCACGGCAACGATTTTGACGTCCTTGCCGTCGAGCTGTTTTTCAAGCGCTTTTAAAAGTCTTTTCACCGCGTCCATAGGGGCGCCTTCCGTCCACAGATAATCCTTTGCGAGAATATTATTGTCGCTATCTATTACCACGCCCTTTGTTGAAATAGAGCCTATATCTATACCCAAATAACCTTTCATAATTTACTTTTCGCTCCTTGCCTCTACCATATCGTAAAACGCTTCGAGCCTCGTCTTTACTCCCGTTTCGCTCGTCTGCGAATCGAAACTGAAATGCAATATCGGAATATTATAGTCCCGACTTACGTTCTGCAATATCGGCATCGTGTCAAGCTCGGGAGTACAGCCGAACGACTTGACCTGTATTATCCCCGCGCAACCCTCTTTCGCGAACTTAATCGCCTCGGCGACAGTGCAGTTTGCGGTTGCGCCCAACGCATACTTTGCGTACTTTTTTGCGTATTTGAGTTTCTTTTTATTTTCCTTATGGATAACCGAGCAGGTTATGTTCATAAGACGGTAAACTTCCATACCGAACTTTGCAAGCTCCTTTTCCATAAAGTAGTTTGAAAAGGGCTCTTGCACGGTGAAATAATCGCCGACAAAGCCTACCTTTATGGTCCTGGCGGGCTTATCGAGCTTTACTGCGTTGAGCTTCTTCCAATACTCTTTTTTAAGCTTTTTGAGTTCATTGCCGTTTGAAATATTTTCGAGCTTTTTCAAAAACTCCTTATACGTCGCGTCCATCTCCCCGTCGTTTATTTCGAAGCCTACGTTGCGGCGGATAAAGTCCTCGAACTTGTCCAAAGTTTCTATTATTTTAAGCGTGACGGGAACTGCCAAGCCCACCTTCACAATCGACATTTCGGGGTTTATTTTTCTGAAATTTTCAAAGACCGATTTGCGCGAATGCCAGTCGACCGCCGCCATATCGAAAAACTCGAACTTATAGCCCATATCGCGAAGTATCGTTGCGTTGAGCTCGCCGTAGTAATTGAGACGGCAACCGCCGTAAATCTGCATAAGGCAGTTTGCGCCGAGCTCCAAAGCTTCGAGATAACAGCCCATAGAATACTTGAACGGCGAGCAGACGTAGTCGGGACTGTTCTTACTGCCCAGTTCGAGCGTCTTTTTGCTTATGGGCGGCGGTATGAGATAATTAACCTCGAACCCCTTCTCGAAGAGATATTTGAAAGCATAAGCGTAGTTCGCTATATGCGGGAAACACGCCGTAACTTCGCCGTTAATCATACCCTCTCCTTCCTCAGTTGTATTATGTCGACAAAGCTCTCTATACGCGTTTCCATACCCGCGGAGCCGTCCTGCGAATCGACGGTGAGCGTCATTACGGGCTTGTCCTTATATTTCCGCACTATAAATTCGTTTACCATACTGTCCGTGCCGCAAGGGAAGGTCGTCAAAAGTATTATGCCGTCGACCTTATCCTTTAAAAGTTCGATTGCGCCCACGAGATGGCGGTTATACGCCCACGGCATATTGTCCGAAACCTCGTGCGAGGCGCGGATACATTTCATCTCGTCGAGATATTCGGCTATTATCGGCTCGCAACCGAGCGACTTTATCATATTTATAACGGGCTCGCCGACGTACTTGTCGCCAACGTTATACGAGTGTGCAACGAGAAGAATTTTGGTCTTTTTGCTCTCGTTTATAATTTTCTCCTGATTTTGCTCCCTGAACATTTCGTAGTATTGCTGAGCCTGCTTTGCCATAATGTAGGCGTACTTTCTCTGGGAACGCTTGACTTTCAAAAACTTGCCCATTTTGATTACCGCCTTGCGCTCGCGGTAAATCTTCTTATCGCCCACGTTATAAAAGAGAAGTTTTATATCTCTGTCGCGGAAGGTGTTGTACACCAAATCGGTCTGCGCCAGAAATTTGGTACACATTTCGTATCCGCGGTGATAAGCAACGCGCGGAATAAATATATAGTCGCACTTGCCTATAAGCCAGTCGATATGTCCGAGCAACAGCTTGGTCGGAAGACAACTCTCGTCTATGGACAGGTTCTCGCCGTTCGTCAATATTTCTTTGTTGGTTTCGGGGCTTATGATATACTCGACGCCTATTTCGTTGAAATAGGTCGTCCAGAACTTTTCGTTCTTAAAATAAAGCAGCGCCCTCGGTATGCCTATTATCATAATTATTTCGCAAAGAACGCAACCGCGATTGCATTCGGTCCTATGTGCGTGCCTATCGTACTGCCGATTAAATACGAGGGTATTTTATCGGTCTTGCCCTTCCAGAGGTTTTCGCTGTCGGCAAGATATTTTTTAAGGTACTCGTCAGACAGTCCCGAATATGCGAGGGTGTACGGCATATCGAAATCTATACCGCCGCATTTTTCGACGAGCTGGTTCAAAAGGTTATTACCCTTTTTGGAACCCATCGCCTTGCCCAAAAGCTTTATCTCGCCTTTGACTACGGATATAACGGGCTTTATGGAGAGCATCTCGCCGGCTATCGCCGTAACGGAGGATATACGCCCGCCCTTGCGCAGATATTTCAAAGTACCTAAGACTGCTAAAAGCTGAATTTTGTTCTTCTTGTCGTCGAGCTCCTTTACTATTTCTTCGGCGGACTTGCCCTCTTTTAAAAGCCTTACAGCGTAATGCAGAAGAATTTTTTCGCCGAGCGCCGCCTCTAAGCTGTCTACGACGCGCACCTTGCCCGCAAACTTTTTCGCCGCCTTAACCGCGCACGAATATGTGCCCGACAGCTTTGACGAGATAGTAATGGCTATTACCTCGCTTCCGTCTGCGGTGAGCTCTTTGAAGCTCTCTTCCCAGACGTATTCGTTTATCTGACTGGTCTGCGGTATCTCGTCGCTCTCTATAAGCTTTTCGAAAAACTCCTTGTGCGACAAATCTATTCCGTCGGCATACTCCTTATCGCCGAAACGGATTTTAATCGGCAAGAGCGTTACGCCGAGCTCTTGCGCCTCGTCCTTTTCCACGTCCGACGCGGAGTCCACTACAATTTTAATCATCGTTTTAAATTTTCTCCTGATATTAATTTAAATGGTTGATTAATCAACTTGTTCAGTATATCTTATATTATGCGCTATGTCAATAAAATTAGTTGACTAATCAACAAATTTATTTCAAGCCGCTTTCTTGCACGAAAAAAGCCGCCCCGCACAAAAGCGCGGGGCGGCTTAAAATTATCCGTTAATTATTCGGCGTAAGCTTTTACTATGCCTAAAAGAATTTTTACCACCTTGTGCATATCGTCTATTTTTATGCACTCGTTGAGCCCGTGGGCGTTTAAGCCGCCCGTACAGATATTGGGACAGGGCAGTCCCATAAACGACAGCGACGAGCCGTCCGTGCCGCCCCTTATCGGGAATATGAGCGGAGTTACGCCCTCCGCGAGCATTGCGGCTTTTGCGTTTTCGATAAGGTGCATATGAGGGGCAATGACCTCCGCACAGTTATAATACTGGTCGCGCATAGAAAGCTTTACCCTGCCGCCGTATTTCGCGTCGAGTTCGTCCGCAACCGACTTAATAAAGCTTTTGCGCTCTTCGAATTTTTTGCGGTCGTGGTCGCGTATTATGCCGTGTACTACGCAGTCCTCTACTCCACCACGAATTTCGGAAACGAAATAATATCCCTCTCTTCCCTCGGTGGTTTCGGGGCGTTCGCTCTCGGGCAGAGCGTCTAAAAATTTCTGTGCGACGCAGACGGCGTTTATCATCTTACCCTTAGCCTGTCCGGGGTGTATGTTCACGCCCTTGACTTCGAGGGTAAAGCTTGCGCCGTTGAATGTTTCGTAGGAGATTTCCCCGAGCTCCTCTCCGTCTACGGTGTAGGCAAAGTCACAGCCGAACTTTTCTATATCAAACAGCTTCGCGCCGTGTCCTATCTCCTCGTCGGGAGTAAAGGCAATGCCAATCTTGCCGTGCTTTATTTCGGGGTGGTTCACAAGGTGTTCGGCGAGCGCCATAATTTCGGCAACGCCCGCCTTGTCGTCCGCGCCGAGAATGGTCGTTCCGTCCGAGGTTATAACGCCGCCGTTTATCTGCGGATTGACGCCGTAGCCTTTGGGCGTTTCTACCACGTCGAGGTGTGATATAAAGCCTATGGAATACTTCGCCTTACAGTTTGCGGGTATCTCGGAATACACGTATGCGTGTTCGGTTACCTCTGCATGCAAGCCTAAACTTTTAAGCTCTTTACACAGTGTTTCGGCAAACGCAAACTGACACTTGCTCGAAGGCGTGTTTTCAAAGTTTTCTTCACAGCTCGGAGTGTCTATCCGAACGTAGCGTAAAAATTTCTCTTCGACCTTTTCCATTTCTTATTCACCTACCTTTTCTATAACCCCTCCGCCGAGACAACGCTTCTCGTCGTAAAACACTGCATACTGTCCCTCGGTGACCGCCCTCTGCGGCAAATCGTACACGACCCTTACGCCGCCGTTTTCGGGATAGAGCGTAACGCCCTGCTCGCCCTGACGGTAGCGGAATTTTGCGGTACACTTAAAGGGCTGACTTACGGGTTCCACGCCTATCCAATTCAGTCCCGAAACGAAACACTCCTTCGAATACAGCGGAGCTTCATCGCCGTGCGATACGTACAAAATATTGTTCTTTAAATCCTTTTTAACGACGAACCATCTGCCGTCCTCGCCGCTTTTGCCGCCGAGATTTACTCCTCGCCTCTGACCTATGGTGTAGTGCATAAGTCCGATATGTTCGCCCACCTCTTCGCCGTCCAGCGTTAAGATTTTACCCGACTTTGCGGGCAGATATTCGGAGAGAAATTTTCTGAAATTGCGCTCGCCGATAAAGCATATACCCGTACTGTCCTTCTTCGCGGCGGTGGCAAGTCCGTGTTGTTCGGCGATTTCGCGCACCCTGCTTTTGGGCATATCCGCAAGCGGGAACAAAACGTTTTCAAACTGCTTTTGCGTGACTTGGTTTAAAAAGTAGGTCTGGTCCTTGTTATTATCCGCCGCCTTCAATAAATAATGTTTACCGTCCGCGCAATGCTCTATTCCGCAGTAATGACCGGTTGCTATATAATCCGCGCCGAGCGAGAGCGCGTACTCGCGGAAGGGTCCGAACTTTATCTCGCGGTTGCACAGAACGTCGGGGTTGGGCGTTCTGCCCGCGGCGTACTCGTCCAAAAAATGCTTGAACACCCTCTCCTGATACTCCTTGGCAAAGTTGACCGAATAGTAGGGTATATTCAGAAGAGCGCACACGCGGCGAACGTCCTCGTAGTCGCTCTCCGCATTGCACGCACCGCTTTGGCTTTGCTCCTCCCAGTTGAGCATAAACAGCCCTATTACGTTGTAACCCTGCTCCTTTAAAAGCAGGGCGGCGACAGAGCTGTCAACTCCGCCGCTCATTCCCACAACTACAGTCTTCATTAAACGGGCTGTACTCCCCCTCTCTTGTTTTTGCGGAGCTCCTTTTCAATCTGCTCGCAAGCCTCGGTGAGCTCCTCCTCGGTTTCGTCTATCTGCACTCCGTCGAGGATATTCTGTAATTTATATTCCTTGTTGAGATACTTAATGGTCTGATAACCTATAACTGCGGTAAGGGTACCGTTGGTAAGTCCCTGTACCGAGCTGTCCACTAAAGTGGAAATTACCGTACCCAGGAAAGGTATTCCCTTGGCGGCGTCGCCTACCGTGCGGGCTATGCCGTTGCCGATTTTAAGACCGCCGAGACCGTAGGCAACCAGCGAGTTGCGCACGACCGCCGCGAATATCTTTACTAGACGGCTGTCCGACGGACGGAAGCCGTACAAAAAGACTATGTCCTTAATCATCTGCAAATTGACGACCGCAACCAGCGCGGAGTCTATCTTACTCTCCTGTGAGAGCGCGGAGTAGAGCGCCGACTTCATAGAGCATTTGAATATGACCTCTTTGGCGCTCTTTTTGACCGAACCAGAAAACAGTTCGGACAGATTTTGCTTGATTGCCTTATCGTCATGGTCTTTTAACGCGGTTTCGAGCTTAGCCACCGTCGCGCCGTCGTACCAACCCACGCCCGAGACGGTCTTGGTCAAATCGACTATCCTTGCCGAAATCTTATAGCGGAGCTTCTTGTTTTTGCGCTTTGCCGCCGCCGCGGTCTTATAGTTGACGTTGGTGACGAAATAGTCGGTCTTCATAATTTTTACGACCGGCACTATGTACAGAATTACGAAGAGCACCACCGAAACTGCCGCCGCGCCGTAACCGACGTAATTATTTTTGCCGCACATTTCCCATACGCTTTTAGACAGCGAGAAAAGACACCAGATAAAGAACAGTCCGATGAGCGCGATTATAAGACGGAGAAAGAACGCCGCCGCTCTCGTATTCTGGCGTTTGACGTACTTTTCCTCGTACTCGAATATAGTCATTTTAGGTTGCTCGTCCTGCGTTTTCTTTTCCGGTTTAGTTACGGGAACAACCTCTTCTTCCACCGCCTCGTCGGCGGCTGCGGCGGTCTCGCCGCGTTTGTCTTTTTTCATAGTTTCACCTCGGACCGCGCCTCAATGCGCAGTCGGCGTTTTATAAATCTATACTGAAAGGGTACAGCTCGGACTTGGTCACGCCCCTGTCCTTGGCGGCTTGTTTAACCGCGTCCTTTTTGTCCATTCCCTCGTTCATATAGTGCAGTATATGTTCTTTTTCGGAGAGCGCGTTCAACGGGTTTTCGGTTTCCTTTGCGCCCTCTACGATAAGCACGTATTCGCCCCTCTTCTCGCCTTGCAGTCCGTCTTTCAATTTGAATGATTGCGACTGCTCGTGCAGTTTGGTTATCTCCCTTACCGCACAGGCGCGTCTGTCTCCGAACACCGCGTACATAGAAGATATATATCTGTCTACGTCCTGCGGAGCGGCGTGGAAGCATAGCGTAAGGTCGCTGTCTTTGTACCTCTCCAAAAGGCGGCGTCTCTCGCCCTCTTTGTCGGGCAGAAAGCCTATAAAGGCGAACCTGTCGGACGGCAGAGCGGACAGTATAAGCGCCGACAAAAACGCGTTTGCGCCGGGCACTACCGTGTACTCTATGCCCGCGTCTTTAAGCGCGGTACAGACTATGTTCCCGGGGTCGGAAATTACGGGCATACCCGCGTCGGATACTATCGCTATATTCTTGCCTTCGGAAGCCGAAGATATAATCTTTTCCGCCGCCGCCCGCTCGTTGAATTTGTGACAGGCGATAAGCGGCTTTTTAACGTCGTAAGCATTTAAAAGCTTTAAGGTATGCCGCGTGTCCTCGCAGTAAATTTCGTCGACCGACTTTAAAGTTTCGAGTGCGCGAAGGGTTATATCCTTTAAGTTGCCTATCGGCGTTGCAACGAAATATATCATAAAGTCGAGCCTCCGTTCTGCGGATTGTTTATTATGGTCGGTAAAATTTCGAGCGTGGGTTTGCCGCCCTTGACCGCCTCCGCCATAACGAGGTAAGGCGTACCGTTTTGACTTCCCTGTACGAATTGCATACGCTTGGGTTCTAAGCCCGTTTTCTTCATAAGATAGAACAGCTCGGCAAGTCTGTCCGCGCGATTGACTATCGCAAGCCTGCCGCCGAATTTCAGTTTTCTTGCGGAAATTTCTATTACCTCGCGCAGGGTCAGGGTTATCTCTTTACGGCATATCGCCTTTTCGTAGGTAAGGTTTTCGAGACCGCCCCTCTCGTACGGAGGGTTGCATAAAATCAAGGTGAACTCCTCGCCCGCGGGAATATCCTGTAAGCGCCCCTCGACAACCGCGGCGTTCATTTTATTTTGAGAAATACTGCGCCTTGCCATATCCGCGAGTTCGGGCTGTAACTCGTACAGAGTAAGGCTCTTAATTTGCGGATGCAGACACAGAAAATGCAGACCTACTACGCCGCTTCCCGCGCAGAAATCTGCGACCTCGTCGCAAGCTTTGAACCTTGCAAAGCGCGACAAAAGTATGCTGTCCGAAGTAAAGCGGTACAGGTCTTTATTCTGAATTATTATTTTGTCGCCGAACAGCGTCTCCGCCGTTTCGCCGTCTTTTAAAAACATTCTTTACCACCTACTTCCTTTGATTAGAAGCAAGCAGTTCAAGGCACGGGAGTATTTCCGACAGGGAGTTTACTTTTAGTAATGACCCGAGGGAAACGGACCGTAACGCAGAAATGCACCGCTTATAATCAAAGCGCCCGTTCAATGAAATCAACTAACTAACAAAAAAGGGGAGCGCACGGCTCCCCTTTTCTTCCTTGCTAATTAGTCCTCAGCCTTGATTGCACCGGTAGGGCAACCGTCTTCACAAGCGCCGCAATCGATGCAGGTATCTGCGTCGACAACGTACTTGTCGGGACCTTCCGAAATCGCACCTACGGGGCAGGTAGCAGCGCAAGCGCCGCAGCTGACGCAATCGTCGTTTATAACGTGTGCCATTGTCATTTCCTCCATAAATTTTTATCTTTCGGGAAAGTATCCCGTTTGTTCTTAAATGATTATATCACACAATTTTTTGCTTGTAAATAAGAAAACAAAATTTTTTGCGTGATATTTTCAGCCCGTTTACTGCTGAGTTTCGGGTTGCGGGCGGTTATTTTTTTTGTTCGGGCGGTGTCTGTGCTTGTTTTTGCGGGGAGCGTTCTGTCCGCCTTCAGTACGGTTTTGTCCGTTTGCGTTCGGGTCGGGTCTTGCGTTTTGCTGACCGCCCTTTTTGCCGCCGCCGAAATTCTTGCCGCCGTTTGAATTTTTACCCTGCCTGTTTTCGCCGCCGTTTCTATGCCTGTCGTCGGGCTCTCCGCCCTTTCTTTCGGGGCGCGGCTTGCGGTTTTTGTGATTTTCGAACCGCTTCTTTTCAGGCTCGGGAGCGGGCTCTTTCTCGGGGATCTCCGCTATCTCGTCCGAGCCGTCCGTATCATCGTCCTCGTCCTCTAACTTGCCCATAACGACGTTGCCGCGCTTGAAACGGATTTCGTCCACGGCGTAGTCCCTATAAGATATGGTGTCACCGTTTTCGAACTTTACTTTGCACACCATTTTGAGCATATTGACGTTTATAACCGTACCCGTGCCGTCGGGCGTCTCCGCCTCGCTTCCTATCTTGGGTACCTTTTTACACACTTCGCAGTAGTAGTCGTTTTCATAGGAAAGACAGCACATAAGCCTGCCGCACAGTCCCGAAATTTTCTGGGGGTTTAACGACAGCCCCTGGTTTTTCGCCATCTTTACCGAGACCTTTACGGGCTCCTCCATACAGCTCGAACAGCAACATTCCCTGCCGCAGGCGCCGATACCGCCGAGACGCTGTATCTCCTCTCTGATGTTTATCTGTCTCAGCTCTATACGCATATGATATGCGGAGGACAAATCTCTTATGAGGTCACGAAAATCTACTCTGTGCTCGGCTGAAAAGTATATCGTTATTTTGCCGCCGTCGAAGGATATTTCGCAGTCCACGGGCTTCATATCAAGTCCGCGCGCGGTTATTTTCTCCTGCGCGATTTTAAGGCACTCGTCTCTTCTTTCTGCGTTCTTTTTAACCTGCTCGGCGTCCTTTTCGGTCGCTATTCTTACGACGGGCTTTAAGGGAGTAACGAGCTCCGCCTCGTCAATCTCGCGTTCGGGCTCGCACACCGTGGCGTACTCCAACCCCTTTGCGGTCTCGACTATTACGCCCATACCCTTTTCGTAGGTATCCTTACCCGCCGCAAAGTAGTAGGGCTTCGCTCCCGTCTTGAATTTTACGCTTACAACTTTAACCATTTTTCATTCTCCAACGCTACTTTGAGCGTAAGGTCGTACAAGAGCGAAGAAAAATTCGCGTTGAACCTCACGTCGCGTAGCGCTTCCCCTATGGCGTTTGCCGCATAGCTTACCGCACCTGCGGTAAGTGCGCTGCGGTACGTATCGCCTTGGGCATATCTTTTAAGCTCGCCGAAATATATTCTCTGCATTTCGGCAAGCAGTTCCGTCTTATATTTACAATCGCCGTACTTCAACGCCGCCGCGGTTGCGCTTCCGACCGTCGCGGCACGGCACAGCTCCTCAGCCGCGCTCTTTACTTCTTTGTACCACTCTCCGCGCACCATTTCTTTGGCAACTCCGAAAACTCCGCCGCAGGCACGCGCGGCTTGTGAGTTCATAGGGTTGTCCCCGACGCGGTTTAAAGCGGACAGAATTTCACCCTCGGTAAACGGCGGTATCTCCAAAAGTTTTACGCGCGAGCGCACCGTCGCCAATATGGGGGCGAGCGAGGATGCGCCGAGCAGGAAATACACACCTCGGGGCGGCTCCTCTAAAATTTTCAAAAGCTTGTTCTGAAACACGGGCGCCGCGCTTTCGAAACCGCTTATAATATACAGCTTTTTATCATACTCCAACGGCTTTAACGCCGCGTCCGAAATAAGTGCGGCCGCCGCGGACACCGTGAGCTTAGTCCCCTCTGCGGGGCAGATTTTCGTATCGGGCAGAGCCTCGGATAATATGAGTTTTTCTTCGCGGCTGCCCTTTGCCGCGAAGAAAAATTCGAGCGCAAACAGTTTAAGCGCCGCGCGCAGATTTGCGCCGTCGGCAAAGTACAGCATATACGCGTGGGAGAGCCTGCCGCTCTTTACCTCACTGCAAAAAATTTTATACGCGGCCGTACTCTTTATAAGCTGTTCCATCGGCTATATTATTCCCTTATCCTTCAAAAGAGCGAATATCTTGTCGCTCGTTTCGTACTTGGTACCGCTGCAATCCACCTTGATAATGCGGGGGTATTTCTCCGCAAGCGCGAGATAGCCATCGTATACCTTTCTGTGGAAGACGATACCCTGCTGTTCCATTCTGTCGCTTTTATCCGCGCCGTGTTTTCTCTCGAACGACGCGTCGGGCGAGATATTCAGAAACAAGGTTAAATCGGGGCTGTACTGCGAGAGAGCGAAGTCGTTTATCGCGCTTATATAGCTCTCGCCGAGTCCACGCGCATAGCCTTGGTATGCGAGAGAAGAATCGACGTACCTGTCGCAGATTACGAGCTTTCCCGCCTCCAACGCGGGACGGACTATATCGCTTAAATGCTGAACTCTTGCGGCGGCGTATAAAAGCGCCTCGCATTCGTCGCACATCTCGGTGTTTTTTCCGTCGAGTATGATTTTGCGGATATCCTCTGCGATATGGCTTCCGCCCGGTTCGCGCGTGACGACGAAGTCAACTCCGCTGTCATTCAGTTTTTCGGAAAGTAACCTTATCTGCGTGCTCTTGCCCGAGCCTTCACAGCCTTCAAAGGTTATAAACTTACCCTTCATATTTTTATACCTTGGTAATTACGGTCGGTTTATTTTTTTACTACTTTTATCTTACCCTCGACGATACCGAAGGTCTTGTTGGCTTTCAAAAGCACCTGCACGGTCTGTTCGGTGACTATTTCGCCCGCGATTATGACGGGCAGACAGGGCGGCGTTATTCCCGCGTTTTCGGCGCACATTCTGCCTACCGCAGACTTTAAGGGTATCCATTCCGACTTCTGTCTGTACGCATACAGGAAGCTGTAAGTCCTCTCAGACGAGGGAACGGATAAAACTTCCTTATACGTTCCCTTAATCTTTTTATTGGCGCAAATTCCGAGCAAGGCGTTTTTAAGCTCCATAATGTGCCATACGTCCTCTGCGGGGGAAAGATAGAAAAGTATGTATCTTCCGTCGTTCATCTCGGGATATATGCCCTTCTTTTCGAGCATTTCCTGCACTATATAGGGGGAAATGCCGAGGGGCTTCAAGTCCAGCGCAAGCTTAGCCCAGTCGCCCGAGGGGAAGAAAGTCAAGCCTTCCAGAGCGCGAATTTCCGCAACCGCCGCCTTGACCTTGACTATATTTTTGGGGTTGTTTACGAAGTACTTTACGCCGTACTCCACGCTCGCCATTACGGGGAAGCTCGGAGAGGTCGTACGGAAAATAGAGAGTGCCTCCTCGGTGCGGGCAATCAGTTCGGGGTTATTCACACAGACTACCGCGCCCTGTGTGAGCGTGGGAAGCGTCTTGTGTGCGCCGTCGACCCAGATGTCCGCATACACGCCCGCATAGCCCTTTCTATCCTTTTCGAGAGCAAGGTGTGCGCCGTGTGCGCCGTCGACCATCAGCAGTCTGCCGTACTCCTTCAAAAGCTTCGAATATTCCTCTAAGGGAGCAATGTTGCCGTAATAGTCGGGAGAGGTTACTATAAGTCCCGCAATGCCCACGTCGTTGACTATGAGTGTTTCGATAAGCTCGGGCGAGGGCGGCATAATCACGCCGTTTTCCTCCGCGCCCTGAACTACTACGGGTTCGATATTCAAAAGTCTGCACGCGTTGAATACGCTCTTGTGCGAGTTGCGGGGAATTATCACCTTGTTTCCGCGCGACGCCGCTACGAACATCATTGCCATAACGCCCGACGACGAACCGTCGGTGGTTATGTACGCCCTCTTCGCGCCGAGTATCTCCGCCAAGTCCTGCTGTGCGGTCTTTATGCAGTCCGTAGGGCAGGACAAATCGTCGGTGAAATCGAGCTCGGTCAAATCGATGGGCGCAACGGGGAAAAGCGCTTTGAACTCGCCCGTTCCCTTGTGACCGGGCATATGCATTCTGTTTTTATCTTTTCCTTTGAATTTATTAAGTTGTTTTAAGATTTCATATTTCAACATAATATTGCCTTCAAAAAAGAGCTTTACTTTTTGGGTTTCATCGTGGGGAAGAGTATTACGTCCCTAATCGTCGCGCTGTCGGTAAGAAGCATTACCAGTCTGTCAACACCCATACCGAGACCGCCCGTAGGGGGCAGACCGTATTCGAGCGCCGTGACGAAATCTTCGTCCACCTGCGCGTTGCAACCGGGCTCCTGCGCACGCTTTTCATTTACCTGCTTGACAAACCTCTGCTTCTGGTCAATGGGGTCGTTGAGCTCGGAAAAGGCGTTGCCGAATTCGTGGGCGCAGATGAAATATTCGAACCTCTCTGTGAATGCGGGGTCGGTGGGCTTACGCTTTGCAAGCGGCGAATTTTCCACGGGATAGTCGTAGATTATAGTGGGCTGAACGAGCTTATCCTCGACGAACGCATCGAACAGCGCAATGAGAACGTGACCTTTTGTTGCGTTTGCGCCCTCGGGTACTTCGCAGTGCAGTTTTGCCGCCTCCGCACGCGCCGCGGCGTCGTCCGCCCACGCGTCGTAGTCGCCTCCGCAGTATTTCTTTACCGCCTCCTTCATAGTAAGGCGTGCCCATTTGGCGCCCATATCTATTTCGGTGCCCTGATAGGTAATCTTGGTAGTTCCGCAAACCTTTTCGGCGACCGTCTTGTATAGGTCTTCGATTAAATCCATCATACCCAGATAGTCGGTGTACGCCTGATACATTTCTATTGAAGTGAACTCGGGATTGTGGAACGCGTCCATACCCTCGTTGCGGAATATTCTACCCACCTCGTACACCCTCTCCAAACCGCCGACTATGAGCCTTTTAAGATATAACTCGGTTTCGATACGCAGGTACATATCCATATCCAGCGTATTGTGGTGGGTTTTGAAAGGACGCGCAGACGCGCCGATTTCAAGCGGCGTAAGTACGGGGGTATCAACCTCCAAATAGCCGTTGGCGTCGAGGTATGCTCTAATCTCTTTGAGTATCTTCGAGCGTGCGATAAAGGTCTTTTTAACGTCGGGATTGACTATGAGGTCAAGGTCGCGCTGACGGTAGCGTATATCCGTATTGGTGAGACCGTGCTGTTTTTCGGGCAGGGGCAAAAGCGCCTTCGAGAGCATTTCGATATGCGTACAGTGCACGCTTATCTCGCCCGTCTGCGTTCTGAACACGAAGCCCTCTACGCCAACTATGTCGCCTATATCGTAGTCCTTTTTAAAAGATGCATAGTCCTCTTCGCCCACGTCGTCGCGGCGGACGTAAATCTGAATAAGTCCGTCTCTGTCGGATATGTGGGAAAAGCTTGCCTTGCCCATTATACGGCGGGACATAAGTCTGCCCGCAAGTCTTACCGTCTTACCCTCTAAGACCTCGAACTTTTCCTTTACGGAAGCCGAGTTCTCGGTAAATGCGAACTTGGTCTTAACGAAGGGGTTCTTACCCTCCTCGCACAGCTTGGCGAGCTTGTCGCGGCGGATAGCCGCCTGTTCGAAAAATTGTTCGCGCTCCTCCTCTTCGGTGAGGGGTGCGCCGTTATTAGTATTCTCTGCCATATTAAACCTTTGAATTACTTAATGCTTACAATCTTTAATTTGTAGGAACTGCCGTCGGGGCAGGGAACGGTAACGACGTCGCCCTTCTTCTTTTTCATAAGCGCCGCGCCTACGGGCGATTCGGAAGAAATTTTGTTGTTCATTACGTCGACGTCGGTAACCGAGGTTATAGTATATACTTCCTCGTCGCCGAACTCTTCGTCGCGAACGGTAACGACCGAATCGAGATGAACGTAGGTGTTGTCGTTTATCTCTTCCTGAATGACCGCGTTTTTAATCTGATATTCGAGCTCGGCTATCTTGCCCTCGTTGGAGCGCTGTTCTTCCCTTGCGGCGTCGTACTCGGCGTTTTCGGAAAGGTCGCCGTGCGAACGCGCCTCGGCGATACGCTCTATGATTTCGGGACGCTTCACCTTGACGAGATTGTCAAGCTCCGCGACCAGCGCGTCATAATTTTTCTTGGTCATTACGTACTGTAAATCTGCCATCTTATTACCTCTTTTTCGGACGCGCCGTTTTAATTTTTTCGTTTTGCACGCCCGTAATATTTGATTTTTAAAAGTCGGTGTCAGCCTTAGGCGGTAACCCCGAATTTGCCAAAATTTAGCAAGATACGCGACCCCGCCGTTGCGGAATCGCATATCACAATTCACTATTATATATAATAAACACCGATTTGTCAATTATAAACACCCGCGCGGGAAGTTAAATTTCTCCTGACGGATTGAACGGTTTTCTCCTATTTTTCGAGGCCGCGCACGAAGTCGGTAATTCTGCCTATCGCCTCGGACAGGTTCTGACGCGAGGTCGCGTACGAACAGCGCACGTGCATTTTGCCCGCCTCACCGAACGCCGCACCGGGGACTACCGCCACGCCCTTTTCCTTTAAAAGACGGGTTGCGAACTCCTCTCCGTCGAGCCCCGTACTCTCGACCGACGGGAAGACGTAGAACGCGCCCTCCGGCTGAAAACATTTCAAGCCGAGAGAGTTGAATGCATTGACCAAAAACCTGCCCCTCTCGGCGTACTCCGTGCGCATATCTTCGACGACCGAGAAGCCGTCTAAAAAGCCCTCGGACAGCGCCGCCGCCGCGGCGTGCTGTGAAACGCGGGGTGCGCACATTATCCCGTACTGGTGAATTTTGAACATAGCTTCGTCAATCTCCGCAGGCGCACAGACGAAGCCGACGCGCCACCCCGTCATTGCAAAAGCCTTGGAAAAACCGTTTATAAGTACCGTTCGCTCGGACATATTGCCCAGCGAAGCAATCGAAACGTGCTTGCCCGTGTACGTAAGCTCCGCGTAAATCTCGTCCGATATGACGAGTAAATCGTGCTTTTCTATTACGGGAATAATCGCCTCTAACTGCTCTTTGGTCATTATCGCGCCCGTGGGATTGTTGGGGTACGCAAGAATAAGCGCCTTGGTTTTGGGCGTTATAACGCTCTCCAATTTTTCGGGAGTGAGAATAAACTTATTGTCCGCACTGCACTTTACGGTTACGGGTATACCGCCCGACAAAGTCACCGACGGTGCGTACGAAACGTAGCAGGGTTCGGGCACGAGTATCTCGTCGCCGTCCTCGCATATTGCGCGAAGACACAAATCGATTGCCTCGCTCGCCCCCACCGTCACAATGGTATGCGCGGGGTCGACGGTGACCGAAAAACGCTCTTTAAGATAGCGCGCGATATTTTCGCGCAATTCTAAAAGACCGCGGTTGCCGGTGTACTGGGTCAGGCCCTTTTTGATAGAGCGCACGGCGGCGTCGCGGACGTACCACGGCGTAATGAAATCGGGCTCGCCCACGCCTAAGGAAATAGCGCCCTCCATCTCCTGCACTATATCGAAAAATTTTCTAATGCCGCTCGGCTTCAAGCTCTTCGAGCGGTCGTTTACAAAGCTTCTCATAGTAGTCCTTACGGCTGAACCGAGAGACGGGCGCTCTCCTCGCTCTTCTTCATAAGCGCGCCCTCGACTTTGTATTTTTTAAGTATGAAATGAGTGGCGGTCGAAAGAACGGTGTCGTAAGTCGAGATGCGTTCGGACACGAAGCGCGAAACGCTCTTTAACGACTTACCCTCGACTATTACGGCAAGGTCGTACGCGCCGCTCATAAGGTAGAGATTTTTGACCTCTTCGTGCGCGGCGATTTCCTGGGCGATAGCGTCGAAGCCCGCTCCGCGCTGGGGAGTTACCTTGACTTCTATCAGCGCCTCGACGAATGTATCGTCGACCATATCGTCGTTGACTATCGCGGTGTACTTTACTATTACGCCCTTTTCTTCGAGACCGCCTATCACGGCTTTTGCCTGGGCTTCGGTAATTCCGAGCATTGCGGCAATTCTCTCTGCGGGTATGCGCGAGTCCGCAGTAAGCAGGGATAATACGTCCTTTTCGATTTTATCCATAAAAGTTACCTCGTTGAGTAATTTGGTCTATTGTAACTTTTTATTTGCCTTATGTCAATATAATGGTATTAAAAGCGTTTACTTTTAAATTTATTTTTAGTAGAATTACGTTATGTTCAAAATCTGGGCGAAAGTTTTAAAAGACGGAAAAATTATAAATCAACTGACCTACGAGAGGGACGATAAATTCGAGTACGGAAAGTTTTTCGAGTATCTTGCGGACATCTGCCAGGGCTTGGATATTGCCACGCCCGTGCTTATAAAGACGCATATATTCAACTACGCAAAATTCAACACGGTCAGATTTTTACCGCGCGACTTTGCCGAGAGCGTTGACTTCGACAGACTGATTTTAGACAATATAGTTATTTGAGACCTTTGTAGGGGTGGATAATCAACAGGACGTAAATTATAAACAGAGCGGAAACGAAAGTTATGGCAAGATAACAGCGCATAGCCACCACTTGCCCGAAAAAGAGATACGGCAGAACGTTGAAGCCCGAAAAGGCGTAGACGCCGCCGCATATAGCAAGAATAATTAAATTTAAAGTACAGATTATACAAGTTGAACGCATACCATTATGGTGTGCGTATTTTTATTTTTTAATTCGAAATTAAACGCCCCTCATTATACCGTCTTTGATTAGAACCGCAGTTTATATGTTATTGAGTTTGATACTAACTCCCGTACCCGCGTCCTGGTACGTCATAAAATATCCTCCGCTTTCGGTCGGGAACAAAGTGGCACACTCCTTTAAAGAGGGAGGCGGATCCTTTCTGCCGCGTGCGGGTACGCCGTAACAGACGTATCGCGCAACGCCGTCCACCGACAGTACGCCGAACACGTAGTACTTATCTCCGCCGTATGATATGCGCGCGAAACGACTGCCCTCCATCGCGCGTTCAAGCTCTTCGTCCTTGGGATAAGTCGTGAATATCCGCTCTATGTCGCCGCGCATACGCGCGTAAAAATCGCCGCCCGCAAGTCCGCCTCTCGCTTCCTCGAAAATACGCGACGCAGGCTCTACGCCGTCCTTTTCAGCGACTTCGACAGGGCGAGTATGCGCTTCATTTTCGCCGCCTGTACTCCCCTTTTTTTGCGGGTCTTCATCTTTGCGTACAGGCTTACCGCCTTCATCAGATAGAGCTTGTTCATAGTAATTTACCTCCGCGATAGCTTCGTCGTCGTACGCGACCCCGCCCTTGGGCGGCTTGAAGTTTTCGCGCTTTTTCATCTCTTCCTTCAAATCGGGAAGAGCGCACGCCATCTGTCCGCAGGCGGCACTTGCTATCGGTGCCATACCGTTTTTCGCAAAGCATACCAAAAAAGCGAACCCGTCGGAAAGATTAAAGTCCGCCTCGCCCTCGTAGCTCAGCCCCTCGAACGTGACGGTGTTTAGTCCGTCGCAGATACCGAGAACGTACCGTCCCTCGCTGACGGGCGCAAAGTTTATAAGCGAAGCTTCGACCTTCAAAAAGCCCGCGTAAGTCTCCGCCTTTACAAGTCCCGAAATCGTGCCGCCGTCCGCGGCAAATCCGCCTTTTACCTGCTTTATTACAGCTATTTTTTTAACGTATCCTGCCAACCTTTCACCCCGCTTTAAATTCGGCTTTGACAGATTATATAATAAATACTTGCAAAAACTTTTGTAATTTGTGAATATTTTGCACTTATTTTGTCATAAATTATGCAAATGGCGGACACGCATTTTTTACTTTAAAATATTTGCAAAATTTTAGACTTGCTGATATAATTATTATGACCGAATTTGGTCAAAAATCGAATTTCTAACCTATCTTTTACAGATAAAAGGAGTTACATATGGCACTTACCAAAAACAAGAAAATTCTCGACTTCGTTCAGGAAAGCGCGGATCTCGCGTGTCCCGACAAGATAGTCTGGATAGACGGCAGTCAGCCGCAGATAGACGCTTTGAGAAAAGAAGCGGTAAAAAGCGGCGAGCTTATCAAGCTCAACCAGTCCCTTCTTCCCGACTGCTACCTTCACAGAACCAAGGTTAACGACGTTGCCCGCGTCGAGGACAGAACCTTTATATGCACCAAAAATAAAGAGGACGCAGGTCCCATCAACTACTGGATGGACCCCAAGCAGGGCTACGAGCTCTGCG
>CAYMUQ010000005.1:35598-39917 GCA_964393805.1 uncultured Clostridia bacterium | reverse complement strand
AAACGAGCAAGGGGTTGTCCTTGTCGCCGAACTTTTTGCCGCAAACCTTTTCCATCTTCTCGATATAAGACATTATCTCCGCCTTGATATCGGGGTTAATCTGCCTGCCGTCCTCGTAATACTGGGTGCAAGCCTCGGTTGAAATAGTGAAGCCCTGAGGTACGGGCAGACCGATATTGGTCATTTCCGCAAGGTTTGCGCCCTTGCCGCCCAACAAATTCCTCATCGTTGCATTACCTTCGGTAAAAAGGTAGCAATATTTTTTTGCCATTGGAAACTCCTCCTCAAATCGTTTAATTTATAATACTTGTCCATTATACAGCATAACGAATAACTTATCAAGTACTTTGGAAAATAATTTTACAATATCTTCCATAAAAAATACGGCACGCGTTTTTCAACGCGCGCCGCAAGTCGTTTGATTATAAAAGATTTATGTACTGATCCAAACTGGGAAGCTTAGCCTCAGTCTTGTTTACGGTATAGGAGTATAAAAGCTTTAAAGCTTTTTTTACGCCCCCGTCCGCAAGCTCTTTATTATACTGCAGATTGCAACCCCTTCTTAAAGCGTTATAGGTCGAACCGCTGACACCTGCGCCCGTGCCGCAGTCGAAACAGGTGAACGAGCCCGTGTCCATGGAAAAACGCATTTTATCCTTACCTTCAAGGCTTTTACCGCAGTCGGTACAGTCACCCACGGTTACTTTGTAACCGCCGCACTCCAACGCCTTTAAAAGAAACGCTATGAGAGCCTCGCTCTCGCCGTCCGTGCACATATGCGAAAGCGTGCGAACGAGAGCCGAAAACAGCTCTGCGTCCTTATCCCCCTCTTCGGTGAGAGCGTTCACCGCTTCGCAGGCGGCGGACGCCGCGTAGAGCTTCATTACGTCCGAACGAAGGTCGTAAAAGCTCTCGTTTTCGGAAGCGTTTATAACCGTGTATCTGCCAGAACGGACGGTGAGAATATACTCAGCAAAACAAAACGGCTGGGCGGCAAACCTGAGTTTTGCGCCCGCCTTTTTAACGCCCTTTATACCTGCCGTAATCTTTCCGCGTTCGGCGGTAAAAAGCGTGAGTATTTTGTCGTTTTCAAGGTAGTCGTTCGCGCGGAGCATTACCGCGTTGACCTTGATTTCCTCCAATTTATTTACGTCCTTTTAGCTCTTTGTATAACATATAGTAGCTGACCGAACCAGTCTTTTCGAACATCTTCCAGGCAAGCTCCGCAGCGTCGTTATCTCTGTCTTTCATACGCGCACTCCTTTATAACAGATTGCGCGTTATTACGCATTTTATGTATTTTTGTTGTCGTACCCGAAATCGCGCATTAAAGAAGGTCTGTCGCGCCAGTCCTCTTTTACTTTGACGTAGGTCGTTAAAAAGACCTTTGCGCCTAAGAACTTTTCCATATCCTTGCGTGCAAACGAAGCAACCTCTTTCAAAGCCGCGCCCTGCTTGCCTATTAATATGGCTTTATGGTTGGATTTCTCGCAGACTATATCCAGATTGATATCGTACACGCCGTTCTGATTTTTTTCAAAGGTATTTATAACTATCGCAACGCCGTGGGGAATTTCTTTATCGAATTTTAAAAGTATCTTTTCGCGCATTATTTCCGAAATCATAAAGCGCTCGCTCTTGTCCGAAACAATCTCGTCCTCGATTACCTTCTCTCCCTCGGGAAGCTTCGAAGCGATTGCCTCTTCGAGCTTTTTCAAATTTATTCCCTTGCGTGCCGACACGGGGTAAACGTCGCAGTCTATGCCCGCTTCCGAAAGCTTTATTATATCCGCGGGAATGTTCTCTCTCGGCATAATGTCTATCTTGGTATAGGCTATAATCATGGGGACGTTTCCGCCAGAATAACGGCGCAAAAGATTTATATCGCTCTCTTTGATCCCCGCGTGACCGTCGTGAACGTACAATATCATATCCACGCCGCGCGCGGTGACTTCGGCGGTCTTTTCCATCATTTCGGAAAGCGCGTTTCTCGCCTTGTAAATACCGGGGGTATCTATGAATACTATCTGATAGTCATCGCGGTTTATAACGCCCATTATGGCGTCGCGCGTGGTCTGCGGCTTGGGCGAAACTATCGCCACCTTTTCACCTACCAGTACGTTTATAAGCGTGCTTTTGCCCGCGTTTGCTTTTCCAATCAGTGCAACGTAACCCGATTTCATTATCTCGTCAATCCTATTTTAGATAATATTTTTTCTTCCTGCTTGCGCATTTGCTCTTTGTCCACTTCTGTCATATGGTCGTATCCCAAAAGATGGCATATACCGTGTACGGCGAGATAGTAAAGCTCGCGCTCGTAGCCGTGACCGTACTCCTCTCCCTGCGCTTTTGCAACCTCCTTGCAGATTGCTATCGAGCCTAAAAAGACCGCGCCGTTGTCGTCCAAGTCGAACGGAAAGTCCGCTTTGGATATTTTCTTTCCGAGAATACCGTCGAGCGTCGGATAAGACAAAACGTCCGTCACCGCGTCTATCTGACGGGTGCGGGCGTTAAGCTCACGTATCTCGGATTTATCCGAAAAAACAATTTCGCAGGATAAGGGGCAGTCGGTTGAAATTTCGCCTTCGAACGCCTCCGCAAGAGCCGAAAAGTCCTGTTCTTCGCAATAAATGTTCAACGTCGTCATAATTTAATTTTTGCCTATTTTGAGTTTCGGATAGGAAATTCGGGAGTGATATACGCCCGAGAGTACCTGCGTTATGGTTCTGTTTATTATAGTAAGGTCGCGCATCGTAATGTTGCAGTCGACGAACTGGTCCAAATTTATGCGCTCTTCTATGATGCTTCCGACAAGCTTTTCGATGTTGGCGGGCGTTCTTTCCGAGAGCGAACGGGTTGCCGCTTCCGACGCGTCGACTATCATTAAAATTGCCGCTATTCTCGACTGCGGAACGGGTCCGGGGTAAGAATAGTTAGTCATATTTATCTCGCCGTCGCTCATTTTAAGCGCCTTAGCGTAGAAATACTTTATAGGCAGGGTGCCGTGGTGCTGTACTGCTACGTCCGCAAAGAAATCGGGAAGGTGCGCCTTTTTGATGAGCTTTGCGCCGTCCTTGGTATGCGAACGGATAATGTCGACCGAAACCTCGGGAGTAAGCTCGTTGTGCATATTGTAATCGGTCTGATTTTCGGTAAACATTGTCGGGTCTTTAAGCTTACCCATATCGTGATAGTAAGCCGCGGCACGGGCAAGCTCGCTGTCCTCGCCTATGGCGTTGGCGCACGCTTCTGCAAGCTGGGACACGACAACCGAGTGGTTATAGGTACCGGGCGCCTCCACCTTCAACCTCTTTATTAAAGGCGAATTGGGCGAGGTAACCTCGCGGAGACGGAAGACCGTAAGCTCCGAAAACAGCAGTTCGAATACGGGCTCGAGCACCATAAACAAAAGCGTGGAGAACAGCGCTCCCAGCGCACCGTATGCAAACAGAATAAGCTGTGACACCGCGTTTTCGTTGAACAAAATCTCCATAATACCGACGATAAGCTCTATCGGAATAAGCAGAAGGAAAACTATTACTATGCTTTGAAGTCTCGTCTTGATTTTGTGGGATACGAATACTACCAAAGTACCAGAACAGAACGCCATCAAAAGCGCCGCTATATAACGCCACATTTCAACCGAGCTTGCAAGCGAAAGCACGCGGTTAATGTTAATGTCGATTATGAATATTAAAAGTGAGTTGATTACGTTGAGGAACATCGCCTCGCGCCTGCCGATAAGCGTCGCGCACATAATCGCAAAGAACGCGAACGGACGGGCGTTAAGCTCGATATATTCGCCGAAGACGAAATTGAGCATAAGCGACAAATCGAGCAGAAGGAACATCTCCACCTGCTTGACGACGTTTGCAAGCATCTTGCGGCTTTCGAAAAACAGATATCCGAAAGTCAGCACCGATAAAAATATTACCGACGCTACGGTGAAAATAACCTTGTTAAGGTTATTGACAATATACTGCTCTGCGTTCCAATTCTCTTTTAATTCGAGCATCAGAAAGGTGAGCGCAAGTAAAATTACCGCGTTTACCGCAAACAGCGCAACGCCCGTAAGCGTCATTTTTTTACTCAGTTTTATTTCCACCTTCATTTCTCCCGACGCCGTCTTTTTCGTAGGCGCGGACTATCCGCATAACCAACGTGTTTCTTACGACGTCTTTATCCGTAAGGTTTACAACCTGTATGTCTTCCACCCCTTCTAAAAGGCGTGCGGCGTGAAGTAGTCCGCTGCGCTTTCCCTCGGGCAAATCTATCTGGGTGGCGTCGCCCGTAATTACCATTTTACTGCCGTCTCCGAG
>CAYMUQ010000005.1:0-35588 GCA_964393805.1 uncultured Clostridia bacterium | reverse complement strand
CTGTTCCCTCGTGGCGTTCTGCGCCTCGTCCAAAATTATAAACGCATTGGACAGCGTCCTGCCTCTCATATATGCAAGCGGCGCAATTTCTATCGCTCCGCGCTCCATAAGCTTGGTATAGCTCTCTACGCCGAGCATCTCTTGAAGAGCGTCGTACAAAGGTCGGAGATAGGGGTCAACCTTATCCTGCAAATCGCCGGGTAAAAAGCCGAGCTTTTCGCCTGCCTCCACCGCGGGACGGGTTAAAATAATCTTGTCCGCCTGCTTCTGCTTCATTGCCTGCACCGCAAGACAAACCGCGAGATAGGTCTTACCCGTGCCTGCGGGACCTATTCCGAAAACTACCGTCTTTTTCTTTATCGCGTCGACGTAGGTTCTCTGACCGACGGTCTTGCATTTTATAGGTTTGCCGCGGAAGGTTACTCCCACCGTGCCCGACGAAAGCTTGGTAATGTCCGAAGCTCTGCCGTCCTTTGCAAGCTCGATGCAATAAATTACCCTGCCGCCGTCCACTCTCTCGCCGTTTTCGGCAAGCACGAGAAGGTTTTTTAATACCTCCTCGGCAAAATGAACATTTTCGTTAGAACCGTTTATTATTATATCCGTACCGTCCACGCGGCAGTAGACCTGCAATTCGCGCGAAACGGCGTTCAAATTTTCGTCGAACGAACCGAGCACACGCGCTAAATTATCGACGTTGCCCGCGTTCACTTTTCTTTCGATATCCAAACAAAGCTCCTTAATATATTTACTGCATATTTACCGCAACGGTAACTACGTATGTAAAATTGACTTCGTAGACGACGCCCTCGCCGTGAGCTTTTACCTTGACGGATTTTTCAATCACGTTTTCGGAATACAGCGCCGTGGACGACAGTGCGTCCTCTCTGTTTTTGTCGCTCTCCTTATCGTAGTAGAGCGAAAGGTCGTGCGTTACGCAGATTTCGGCAAAGCCGACCGCCATACACGGACTGCTTTCGCCTTCCTCGGAAAGAGTGTAAGTTCCTATAAGGGTATCACCCTTTTTTACGCTCTCGCCCTCTTGCTTCAACTGGGTTCCGCAGACGGTGACAATTCTTCTTATCACTCCGTCGGCAGGCGATACGAGCGGCTCGTACGTTGCAAGTGAAAAATCGCTCTCCTCGGCGCGCACGTCGATTATAAGGTACGCGCCTTCCCTCTGCACCGAGCAGAAGTTGACGCTGGGAAGTGCAAGAATTTTAGCCTGCAAAAGCGGTGTATCGGCTGACCTGCACATAGACCATTCCTTAACTCCGCACTCCTGCGCAACGGCGAGAACCTGCGGCTTTAAATAACTGCCCGAACCTGTAATTTTAATTTTAAAAACTACGTTCTGCGAAAAGACCGCTACGGCTATAAACACCGCCGCGCCTATGAACAGCCCCACCCGTCTTCTGAAAAAGGCGGCGAAGCGCATACTCCTGCTTTTACGCCTTATACGTGTATTATAACACGCGCGTCCGAAAATTGCAAAAACTTTTTCTATATATTCTCGATTTACGCTCAAGTACAGCTTCGTACCCCGTTTTTTAAGCCTGTAAACGGGTATATTTGCGCGCGTCAGCTTATTTAATGCGGCTTCGGGCGTCGCCGTGAGTTCAAGTTCAACCAAATCTGTCAAGGCTCACCCCCGTTATACTGCCGCGAACGAATAAATCTTTTTCAAAGTACTTTTCTATAGTCAGCCCCTCTCCCGAGATGACCGTGCGGTATTTTTTCGACGAAATCACTATTTTCTGAGGCGTGTATTCCTCAACCCTTGCGACCTGTTTGAAATAGCCGCCGAACTGCGGAACTACGGTGAATGCCGAGGACGTGTCCGCGCCCGCTTCTGCAAGCAACTGTTTTAAAAGTTTCATAAAATAGTTTATGCTTAAAAGGCGGCATTTATAATTACCGACGTCATTAAACGAAAGAAAGCGCCGCGGACTTTTCGTCCGCGGCGCCGCTTCTACGTTTTTTATCAATATTTGAAGGTTCTGCTCTCGTTTGCACCTACCGTAATAGAGGTGAAATCGTTGGTACCCTGAGTTTTAAATGAATAGTAACCGAAGGTAAACTTGACTAAAGTTACGACCGTCTTGACCTCACCGTCTACGTAGATTGTCAGAACGTGACCGTCAGCCGAACGCTCGAATACGAGCTGCTGACCTTCCACGACGTCGAACGAATTGCTTACCTTTGTTGCGTATTCGTTGTTCTTGCCTGCAAGCGTATCGTTGTAACGCGTACCCGAACCCGATATGGTATAAGTGAACTTGTAGGTGTTCTTTTCTCTCCATTCGAGTTTTACGAGAATTGAGCCGTCCGCCTGCTCTTCCTTTTCCATACCTACGAATACGCGCAGGCTGTCGGTGGGAGTTGCAAGATTTTCAAGGCTCTCTACGGGGATGGTTATTTCCGTAGGAGTATTCGCCGAAACGTTTACTCCGTAATAGATGCAGTCGTAGTTACTTAAAACGGTTATCTTAGCCGCCTGTGTAAAGCTTATAAAATAGCTTGCGGCGGTAACGTTGCCGTTCTTTTCATAGTTTGCGGTAACCGTGCACTTGTAAGTAATTCCGCCGCTTACAAAATCGAACTGCGCAAGATATACCTCCATCGCCTGTTCTATTTCGGTAGCCTTCGCGCTTCCGATAAATTCGGTAGTCGCAACGAAGGGATAATACGACGCGAGGAAGCTCTGTACGGATTCTGAGTTGAGTTTGGTTGAAGCCACACCGCTTAAATCGAGTTCGAACTGCGCGTCTACGAACTGCCACGTTCCCGCGGCGTATATTGCGCCGCCGCCCGCGTGGTTGTAGTCAACGAACTTATATCCGTCGGGGTCTACGCCTATGTAATAGCGGTTGTAAATCGCGCCAGAGCCGTCGCGTTTGAACTTGGTCCAGTACTTGTTTGAAGTCGAGCCTTCGAACACTATCGTGTTGTAATAAACTATAAGGTTGGTGGTCTTGCCGCCCGCCTCTGCCGAACAGCCGTAGAAAGGCGTCGTGTTGCCGCTTTCACCCTCGTTTGAGCTGCCGCCGAAGGTCACGGTGTCCGCAAGGAACACTGCGCTCTGCATACCGACGTTGTCGAGGAACGCCTTTTCGCCTACCGTCGTCACCGTTGCGGGAACGACTACGTTCTTTATAGAGTATCCTTCGGTATTTGCAAACGCCTCTGCGGCGATAGCAGTTACGGGGTAGCCTTCTATCTCGCTTTCGATAACCAGCGTGTTGCCGTCCGTGCAATAATACGAGTTGAAGCCCGCGGCTCTGCCTACCGCCGTGTAAGAGCCCGTCTTGGTCGACTGATCGAACGAGAACTGATAGTTGACGTAGTTTACTGTTACGACGCTCTGTACGAACGTGCCGTAGATATGCAGGGTCTGAACTTCGGTTATCTTATCGTCCGCGCCGACAAGCGTGCCGTCCTCGTAGTAAGGAGCTTCTATCGCTTCGAGCCCCTTTACCTCTACGGGTACCGCATCGCCGATAAACGAAGTGATTTCATACTCTGCGTTGCCGCTGTGAACCACTACCTTTACGCTCTCGCGCGAAATAGCGTATACGACCGTATCGCCGTTTATCTTCACACTCGTACCCGAAAGCGCGTTCGCATCGGTTGAGTATAACAGCCTGAACGCCTTGGTATTGTCCGTGTACGCCGGCGAGTAGTTATCGTAGAAATATACCGTCGAGCCGTTGCGCACCGAGCGGACTTCCTTGGTACCGTCGAGGTTTACTATCGTAAGCTCGTGCGTGTAGAGCATATGCGAGTAATCGTAAGAACCGTCCGCCGTCGTGAAAGAGCCGAATATTTCATCGTAGCCGCTCTCGGGCTTCTTCACGTTGTGGGCAAAATCTATTTCGTCCGCACCGCCGACCTCTTCGGTTGCAAGCTTGTAGAAGTCGGGCGCTCTCATTCCGCTGTTTGCAAGCGTATTACCTATTACGAAATCGTTATCCGCCGTAAGCCCCTCTTCATAGCTGAGGTTTACGTTGAGTTTGACCATCTCTTTAAGCGAGCCTGCGTCGATAGATGCGTACGCCTTGACGCCGCTAATACCTACGGTATCGTTTCTGGTTATTGCCGCATAGAGCTTGTTGAGTACGCCGCCCGAAATTTTACCGCCGTTGAGAGCGAAGCCGTAATAGTTATCGTTTATTCCGAGTTGTCTTTCAAATACCGTGTAGTCGCCGAAGCAAGCCGTCTGAACGCCGTCTATTATTACGCGCAGGCTGTCGACGTAGTCGTACATCGAAACCTCGGTAGTCGTCTTGTCTACGACGTTCTTGTAGAGATATATTTCCTCGGGGGTGGTAAGACCCGAGCTAATACTCAAATCGCCCGCCGACTTATTTATAATGGAGATGAGCGTCGACCAGCCGCTGACGTCCAGCCACCACTCGAGCACAGAGCCGTTCTTTACAAGCATATGGTCGAGGAAGTATTCCATCGTCATAATCTTGTATTCGGGCGTCGAGGTCAGTCCCTTTGCAAGCGTTACGTATCCGTTCGAAATCGAGATACCTACCGTCGAGTCGGGTATGGTTACGACGCTTAAAGCGGATATCTTATTGATATGCAAAACTCCCGACAAACTCAATCCGTTTTCGCCGAACGAGACGGTAAGCGTTGAAATATCTATGTTTGCGTTAATAGTCGTAACTACGAGGTTTATGCTTGCCGTTATCGAACCGCTCAAAGTGAACGAATCGTAGATTTTGCCGTCGTCGTCGGTTGCAAACTTAACCACATCGTTAAGAAGGTCGGGCAGGAACTCAACGCTTATGTAATCGGCTTTGTCAAGCGAGGTATAATCACGCGCTTCGGTAAGCTTCGAGGTGAGCGAAATCCATTCCTTGACGGTCGCTTCTCCGTTATCGTCCGTTACCGTCGTCGTACCGTAGGTAGTCATCGAGTGGTCGACGTGATTTATAACCACTCTCGCAGAACCGAGCTGTCCGAAGCCGTCCTGCGCTATTCCGAGCTGAGTTATTATATTATCGAGGTCGATGGTTGCGTCGAGCACGCCGTCCACTTCGAACTTACCCTCTCCCGCTGTCGCTATGAACGCGTCGCTGAAATTAAAGTTTACTATGTTTTGGATAAGGGAAGCAATATTACTTACTTTTTCCTCTTCGAGAACTTCACCGCCCACTGCGCCGTCAATATTAGTTTTGCTATCGTCGGGAACCTTTGTTTCTCCTTCGGACGAGCCAAGCATACCGGTTACAAACTCGATAACGTCGGTCTTGTTGACTGCGTTTACAAGCGCCTCTAAGGTCTTGTACAAGCTGTCCTGCGTCGCGAGGAACTTCAGATTGAGAACGACGTCCATAATCTGATTGAGTTCTACGTAGAAGTTGGTGCCGCTTGCACTGCGCTCGGTTATTACGTTCAGTTTGATTATAATTCCCGCGGCGTCAATATTGAGGAAGCCCTCGGCAAGCTTGCCGTGTTCGCCCTTTGCGCCCGTCACGTAAATCTGCGCGTCTATGAATACGTCTTTGAGAGCGTCTATGTTGCAGTTGTTTCCGTCAAGGTTGAAGTTGACGGCGTAGGTATCCGAACCTAAGATATTTTCAACGCTGAAACAGGAAATTCCTTCGAACAGGAAATCGTATGCAAGACGAAGGAAAGCGGTCTGTTCGTTCTTCGCGGTGGACTTGTTGACTTCGTCGAAGAACTCGTTTAATCCGTCGCAGATAGTTCCGACGACCGAAGTGACGGTAACCTCTCCGGCAAACGCAAATCTGTTGCCGCCGAAGATTTCGCTCATTCTGTCGTCCTTACTTCCGAACGAGCCGTCGTAGTAAAGTCTGGCGTTGTTGTCCGCGCTTATCTTAACGCTTGCCGCGTTGTCGGTGAGATAGGAAAGCGCAACCGATTTTCCGTCCGACGTCAAGGTGAAGTCGTTGAGGAATTTTACCCAACCGTCGGATGCGAGAAGCTTGAAGATTACTCCCATCAAGGTATCGTTGGAAGTCACTTTCGAGCTGTCAAACGTTACCTCTTCGACGGTAGTATTATCTGTGTCCTTATCCTCTGCGGGCTGTTCGTCCGTGCCTAAAAGTCCCTCTACATTATTATATATAGCGCCGAAGGTGTTTTTCACGCCTTCTATATCGCTTCTGTAAATATCGAGACCGACGCCGTTTATTGCAAGTCTTATGAAAGGCTCGTCGTCGTCCGCGTTTTTATCGTAAAGAACCTTTACCGTCGCTTCGTCGGGAAGACGCGCACCGCCCTCTTCGATTTCGGTAATGGACATAACCAAATCGAGAGCAACCATCTCTCTGCCCTTAGCCCAGCAAATCTCGCCGTTGCCGCCGAAGCCGATGACTATTCCGTCCATAGCAAGGAAGGTGTTGTTTTTGTTTATATTGAAGCTTACGCTCTTATTGTCTATTATGCCGTCAATCTGTTCCCAGACCGCGTTTACCGTATCCACGAGGTCGGCAAGGTCGAGACAGTTCTTACCGTCGGGTATTTCTATACTTCCCTCGGCGCCGCCCAAATCGAGGCTCAAACCGAGTGCGGGTAAATCCGCATACAGATAGCTTTCCGCGCCGTGCAGGTATTTAAGCTGTAAATTACCAAAGCTCATTCCGAGGTCTGCGCCGAACAGCGACAGCACCTCGTCAACGCTTACGGAGAGCTTAAGTCCGCTTGCGTTAGTGTTAAGCTCGGGAAGAAGCTTTCCAAAGTCTGCGTTCAAAAGGTCGGAAATTACGCCGCCGAGAAGGTCTGAGGTCTCCTCCGACTTCTCGGTAGAGAGTGCGCTGAGTTCGATATTCGCACGCTTTAACAGCGCGTTGACCGCCGTAACGAGCTCGTCGATATCACAGCAGACGTTCATTGAAGTCTCTACGCCGTTTATTTCTTTTAAGGAAACTACCGCACTGCCGAAGCCCTCCGCTCCGCGGTCGTACCAGACGGAGAGCTTAGCCGAAATATATTTATCTTCGCTGACCTTATAGCTTACCGCCGCGTCGGCTCCTACCGAAATTCCATTAAGGTCGACGTATGCGGTCAAGTCCGCCTTCAAATCTTTTATCGCGTTCAGCGTTACGCCGTCCGCTGCTCCGTCCAGGCTGAGGTTTACCTTAAATAAATCCGCATTCGCAAGCGCAAGCACGTCGTCAATTACGTAAGCAAGGTCTAAGTATTCGTCCGTGTCGGGAACGGATATTTCGCCGTCCGCGCCGCAAATTTCTATGTTTAAGCCAAGCGCGGGCGCACTTGCAAAGAGCTTAGGTTCTTCGCCGTGCAGATAAGCAAGGTCTACGTTACCGAAGCTTATGCCGAGGTCCGCGCCAAAAATCTTTATTATTTCGTCCGCGTTCGCGCTTATATTCAAGCCGTTTGCATTGGTTTTAAGTACGGGCAACAGCGTCTCGAAGTCCGCGGAAAGCAAGTCTGAAAGTACCGAAGAGAGCTCTAATTTTATTCCGCTCTCGTCACCGCCGAGGCTTACTCCCGCAAAATCGAGTATCTCGCCTATTCCGTTGACAAGTTCGTCTACGTTGCAGTACAGCTTTACGCCCACTTCCGCGCCCATCACCTCGGACAGGTACAGCGCAAGTTTATTGGTCTGGTTATCGTACCAAACGGAAATCTTTGCCGAAATCTTGTTGCCGTTGTAGTTATAAGATACCGCCGCGTCTGCGGAAACGGCTATGCCGTTTAAGCTGAGGTACGCGGTTAAGTCCGCATTTAAATCTTTTATCTGATTGAGCGTTACGCCTTCCGCGCTTCCGTCCAGGCTGAGGTTTACCTTAAACAAATCCGCATTGGCAAGCGCGATAACGTCGTCTAATACGTAGGTAAGGTCGAGGCAGTCGGTCTTGTCTACCTTCTCAATTTCGCCGTCCTCGCCGCTAACCGAAAGATTAAAGCCGATTGCAGGCAGGCTTGCGGTAAGATTACCGCCGTTTGCGCCCTCTCCGCGGCTGTAACACAGCGTGCAGGAGCCGAATTTTACCCCTGCGTCCACGCCGAGCATATCCAAAAGAGTGTCTACGCTTACGCCTATTTTTATCTGCGCCTTATCGGCGTACATATTGGTTAATAGGTTCGAGAAATCAACCGACAGCGCGTTGTTAAGCAAACCTATAAGTTTGTCGGTCTGTAAGGAGGTCTGACCGCCTCCGAGAGTTATAAGATTGCCGAGAGCCGAAACCAATTCGCTCACGTTGCAATAGAGTTTTACGTCTGCGGGCGCGCCGTTGAGCTCGGAAAGAACGAGTACCGCGTTGCCGTAGTCGCCGCTTCCCGGTGTGTAATCGTAAATAATCTTTACAGTTGCCGAGACGGGCGTGCCGTTATATATATAACTTACCCTCGCCTCCGCGCCTACGGTGACGTCGCATATATTCATATATGCGGTGACCTCCGCGCTGACGTTTTTAAGTGCGGAAACGTTTACCGACTCGTCCGTGCCGTCGAGCTTGAGCTCTACTTTTAAAAGGTCGGAAGACAGGAGAGAATAGACGTCCGCAACGTAGTCGGCAATGTCCGCCTCCGTGCCTAAGGCCTCACGGTCTATAACGGGTGCGGTAGTCGTCTGTAATCCGAGACTTAAATCAATCGTCTGTCCGCCTATCGATATTCCGCCTATTTCGGCGTTGCGGAACAGCACGCTCTTGCCGTTCACGCCGAACACGAGCTTTGCGTTAATTCCTATACCCAGTCCTAAGAGGTCGTCCGTTACGAGCGAAAGAACCGCCGTGTCGTCGTCCTCTTCGAGCTTCATACATCCCATAAGAGCGGTAAGAGGGTCGCCCTCTTCCGCTTCTTCTTCCTGCGCGGCGTAAGCGCGCGCGCCGCTTGCGGAGTTTTTGCCCGTGATTGCCTCTACTATCTGATTTATGAGTTGTTCGAAGCGCTGAGCCTCTAACTTAACTGCGGCGATATTGGCGTTGACGCCGAAATCGTTGCCGTAGTACACCGAGAGCTCGCCAGCGGCGTATTCGGCGTATAAGGTTTGGTTTTTCAAATCTTTACCGAGACTTACCTTCAATGCGAGCGAAGACGCTATGTCTTCGAGGTCGAGGGTCAACCAAACGTAGCCCGAGTAGGTATTCGAGCCAAGTTTTGCGCTTATTTCGAACTGCTCGCCTCCGTTCATTATCTTGGAGAAACCGTTCGAAAGGACGCTTGCAACGTCTAAAGGCGAATTTTCGTCCTCTTCGTCGCCGCCGACCAACGTTTCGTCGCCGACGTACTGCTTGTAATATTTCTCGTAATAATCGTAATGTTCCTGGTCGAAATGGTCGCCGCCGTAGAAGTAGTCGCAGGTGAACTCGGACTTGGACTCGACGAGTATACCCTTGTTTACCATAGCGACTTCGTTCATCTTGGAGGATAAAATCTGCCAACTCTTATCGAAGTTTACGGTAAACTTTATGCTCTGGAACGTAGGGTAAGCGGCGAGACCGCCTCTCGTCTTCATTCCGTACTGGTAATAGTAGGTGGACGCAACGGGGTCGAGTACGAACGACTGGCTGTAAGTTCCGTTGCCGTTGACTACCACTTCGCCGCTCGAAATGAGCGTATCTTCGTTGATTATGTAATTGAAAAGTTCTGTAGGTAAAAGTCCGTAAGTGTAATGATAGGTGTATTCGCTGAAGAACTTGGGCGCTTCCTGCTCCCAGCCGAGCTCGGTGGGATAGACGCCGTTTGACGAAGGCGTGTCGCCCACACGGAAATAGACTTCGCTCTTGCCGCCCTCGCCGTCTAAAATCGTACAGGTCTGCGTACTGTTCTTTATCATCGACGAGTACGTGAGGTCGGTGGTTACCAGAACGCCGTCCTTGTAATCGCGGAAGGTGCGCGTCGTCTGGGTCGCTATCGAAGCTATCGTAACGCCGTTGGAGTACGAGTGATACTGCTTCTGATGGTCGAACACGTAATTTATGTATGCGAGATTTTCCGCGCACGAATGTGCGGTAGGCAGGCTGCCGTCGTCGGGCGGAGCAAGCTTCGTAATCTCTATATTGTCGGGCTCCTCTACGGCTACCGACTTTATAACGCAACCCGAAATACCCGCGGCGAGCGCAGACGCGCCCAGAGCGGTGAGTACCAAGGTTGCAATTTTTTTAAATCTTAATTTCATTGATTTTTACTCTGTCTAAATCTTTTGTAAACACGCGAATTTTATCGCATTATGATAATACAGCTTTCATTATAATAATAAATTGTTGTCATGTCAACGAAATTTATGATATTTGTCATAAAATTTTATTACTGAGCTATTTAAAATATTACAATTTGCGACTTTTTATGCCAAAAATGCGCTTTTACTAAATTATTATAATTAGCAAAAAGGTTTAACGGGGGGATTTTGTCATATGACGGACGTCTTTTACGTGAGCGGATCGAAGGGCGGAACGGGCGCCACCACCTGCGCCGTTATGCTCGGCGCGGCGCTTGCAAAAGAGGGCGAAAGAACGCTTATTATCGACGGTGACGACGAGTGTGCAAGCGTGCTCTCTCTATGCGGTTTGCAGGGTCTGAGCGTCTATACTCTCGCCGATGCGGAGAGCGGCGCTTGCCGCGTAAAACAGGCGATTTTACAGCACCCGCACGTGCCCGATTTGTACGTTTTACCCACCCTCGGCTGTAAAGAAAAAACCACCGCCGAAAACGCCGTAAAAGAGTGCGAAGGTCTGTTTGACTGCATACTCTGCGACAAAACTGCACGCGTAGCGTGCAACTCCGCAATTTTAGTGTGCGAGCCCTACTCCGCCTCCGTGACCGCGGCGCGCAAAAAAACCGCCGCTTTAAAGGACGGCGGGTTTAAAAACGTTAGTTTAATCGTGAACAAAATAAACGGCGGACTTGTGTTCGGCGGAGCCGTTCCGACCCCTCAGGAAATAGCCTCGCTTGCAGGCGCAAGGCTCGTCGGCGCGATACCCGAGGATTTGTCCCTTCCGCTCGGAAAAATAAAACCCTCTACGCAGAGGGCTTTTACAATGACCGCGCTCAAATTAAAGGAGCGCGACGATAAAATTTACGGAGTAATCAAGCCCTACGCGGGCATAAAAGGTTTAATTAAGCGCAAAATGCGCGAAATGGTATAAAAAATGAACGCTTACCGGTTATGCGACAGGCAGGATCTCACCGAGGAAGAGCGCGAACTCTTCGTAAACGACGTAAAAACGGTGTGCTCAGAGTATTTCGACGGCGATTCGAAATATTCGGTAGACGTCACGCGCACCGAAAAAGGTTTTTCCGTGTGCATCATATTCGACGCCTCTCGCATTAAAAATTTCAAACGTCCTAAATAATTTCGCTCTGGTTGCTATAAATCATAGCGATGGCGTCGTCGAGCTGTTTATCGCCGTACGTCACGTCCCAATCGGTCTTTACCGTTTTACAGCCGTCGGACTTTGTTAGTCCCCTGTCGTGTATGCAGGTCTGCCTCTTCGGCCAGAAAATTCTCGCCGTGGTCAGTTTCAACGCGTCACCCGTCAGACGGTTAGTGAAAGTCGTCTGCATTATTCCCTTGCCGTAAGTACGGCAATTTTTATTAGTCGTGCCCGTTGTCGTTAAATACCCTTCCGAAAAATCCGAAAGATACACGTTAGAGTAATTTATAACGCCGTTGTCGATAAGCACGCCTAAAAGCGCTTCCGACGCGCTTGCCGTGCCGTTGTCTGCGAGAACGTTCACAGGCGTGCCCGCGGCGAGACGGCTGTCCTCGTCGAATTTATCGCTTACGGGGTAGGCTTCGTTCGTTCCGTCCTTGTAAACGGCGTACATGGCGTTTTTATACGGAGACGCAAGACTGCCGACGAAGACGTCCGCAATATCCTGCATAACGCTGACGTAGCCGCCTCCGTTTCCGCGCAAGTCGAGTATCAAGGAGGTGCAACCCAGAGAATTATAAGTTTTTATCAGCTCGGCGAGTTCACTTGCGGCGTTGCCGTAGAACTGGTCGAGTTTTAAATATGCCGCACCCGCGGGAAGAGAGGCCATTCCCTCCGCTCCCGCCGTAATCTGCATATTTCCGTTGTTATAGATTACCGAATAAGTCGTCTGCGCCGTCGACATACTGCAATAGCTTGAAGTGTACGCGGATTTGGAAAGCTCGTGACCTTCCGGGTGACGGTCGCAATGAAGGGTAAACGTTTTGCCGTCGTCTATTCCCGTAAGATATGACGCGAAACTTTCGGCGGTCGTAAACTGAGTAACTTCTCCGTCGACGCTTGCCGAGCTTATGACCTCTCCAACTTTAAGTCCCGAATAAAAGGCGTTGGAGTTGCCTATGACGCTCTCGATTAAAATGCCGCTTAATCCCTGCGGATGCACACCTTCGGGGACGTACATATACGAGATGCCTACGCCGCTCTTTTTGCCCGAGTTGGAGGCTATTACCGACTTGTATTCAGAAGCCGTGTAGTAAGCCGAATAAATGTCGAGGTTTTCCGAAACGAAGTCTTTGACCGACCCGTTGAATTTCGCTTTCGGGTCGATGTCCTTATAGTAGTACGCGTTGATAATTTTACGCGCCCATCTGTAATTTGCACGCTCGCCGCAACCGCTTAAAGGTACGGCGATAACCGTCAGCGCGCATACCGCCAGAGCGGCGGCTTTAAAAAATTTTTTAAACATTTTTCAGTTAGCTCCCTCCGCGTTTTTCATTCCGAGGTATGCCCGGTAAGTGACGATAAAAGTCACTGCGTCGGCAAAGTCGGTCACGTCTAAACCGGTCAGCCGTTTGAGTTTCGATATTCTGTAAATGAGCGTATTGCGGTGCATATACAGCCCCGCCGCGGTCTTGCTTACGTTGAGATTGTTGGCAAACAGACAAAAGCAGGTGTTTACCAAATCGGCGTCGCCGAACGCTTTTTTCATCGAGTTGAGACTGTGCGGCGGCGGAAGGAAATCCGCACCGTTTTCCAAGGCGTAATCTATGAGTTGATTAAGCAGCCTCCCCCCGGCATTTTTATTGGTTTGTTCAGGCATATTATCGCTCCGATTGCATTTTTCTATTCGCCGACGCACCGTATCTTTAATGCGTTTTCATCTTATTTCGACACGCGCCCGCGCACTGATGCTCATATATTATATACGCAAAATCGAATTTTTTCAACCTCTTTTAGATAAAATCGTTCCGCGGCTCAGACCAAACTTGCAAATATTCGATTAAAAACTACCAAAAAAATGCGTTAGATATGGCATATATCCCACCCGATTTACCAAAAATAGTAAAATAAATGGGTCATTTTTCGGGGTATATCCTTGACATATGCCTATGTTTGTATTAGAATAATAGAAGGTCGGACTATATATTATAATTATTGAAGTCCGTCAGCGGCGCCGACTTAAGGCGTCGGCGGGTCACCCCCGCAGGAGAATTTTATGGAAGAAAACATTTCGGGCGACGTTATAGAGCTCAACGGCTATGGGGACATGCAACCCGAGTCTCAGCCTGCCCAACACGAGCAAGACTCCTATTACGTCTCCCGCAGAGAGTGGGATCAGAGAAATAAGACCAGAAAGCTTACCGTAGTCATCACTTATGCTATTGCGGTATTGTTCCTTCTGGCAGGACTTTTCGCGCCCCTTTTCACCTTTATAAAAGGCGGAAAGATAGGCGATATGATGATGTTCAAATACCTTATGGTTTTCCTGAACGGTTTAATTCCCTCCGTAAAGGTTCCCGAGTCGGGTTGGTTTGCGGCTACCCCTACCTGGATATTCCCCGGTAAATTCGACTTTATTTCTCTCATCGATTTGCTTTTGATTTTAACCACCGTAATTGCGGTAGTTATGATAGTTCCGGTAGTACTTTGCAAGAAGGAAGGAAACGCATATAAGAACTGCGCACTCATCGTCGAGATTATCGCAATCTCTTTAATGGGCTTGCACCTCGTATTCAAATCGATGTATTCGCTGACCGCGTCTTTCGTCGATTACAACGTACTCATCGCACTCGCAGGCACTATGATTATGGCTGTAGTTCAGTCGATAGCGACCAAGGGTAGCTTGGGCGTATTCAGACTGTTTTCACTGCTTTTAGCCTTCCTTGCTCTTCTTACCTGGATAGGCTACGTAACGTTCGTACCTGCGTTCGGTACGTCGATGGGCAAGTTTGCAAACTCGCTCAAAGCAACCAACGGCTTATACGGTCAGTCCGTAAAGACTTCCGAAATGAGCGCGGATATGACCTACCCCGGTCTCGTCGGTATAGATATGCTGGTGCAGACGAAAAACTATAAGCTCTTCGCCGGCGGCACGCTTTTGGGCGTCAACAATATATTCGTTATCATACTGTCGCTGTTGATTATAATAAACTTTATCTGCGACACGGCGGAGCTCAATCTCGGCGCAAAGTTCAAGAAAGATTACAACGCGTCTTCAAACGTTTTCTGCAACGCGATTTTGCTTATGAGATACGTTTTATCTTTCCTTATCGCTTGCACGGTATTGATTTTCTGCTTTGCTTCTGATGCACTTAAACCCGGTGTTTACCTGTATATATTACTCGTAATTCTGTTTATCGGACTTGCGCTTGCAATCGTAAGAACGGTAATAGACAGTTCGAGAGTAAGACGCGGAGTGGTTGCACCCGCAAGTATGCGCGTTGCACTCTACGACCCCAACTTCAACAAAGAGAAAAAGCCCGAACCCGCTCCCCTTCCCGAGCCTGAACCCGAGCCCGAGCCTGTAACCATTATTCAGCAGCAGCCTCAACAGCCTGCAACACCTCAAATTCAGATTTTGGATTACACCTCTCCTTACTACGACCAGCAACCTCAGCAGCCCTATATTTTACCCGTGGCTACGCCTCCTCAGCCCGAGTACGAGGAAGAAGAGCCCGAACCCGCGCACGAACCTTTGCCTGTCACGCTTCCCGAGCCTGAGCCCGAACCCGAACCCGCGCCTAAACCCCGCGAGTATCCCGACGGCTATGACTCCACTCCTTTCATGGATTATACGGAAGACGACAAGAAAAAGCCCGAACCCGAGCCTGAACCAGAGCCCGAACCCGCGGCGGAAGAGCCCGTCTACGTCTATGCAGGCGAGACCGACGCATTCATCGAAACCCTCACCGACAGCGAGAAGGTTGAGTTCTACGAGACCTTCATCAGAAAGAGCAAGGGCGAGGTCAAGGGCGTGCCCGATTACAAGATTGACGAAAAGAACGAAGATTTCTTCTCTTCGGTATTCGTACACATCAACAGGTTCCGTTCACTCATTTCCGACACCTTGCTCGGCAAGATGTATAAGCAACTCGGAAAAGTGAATTTGGATGAAGAATAAATTACAGTTAAAAATCAAAATTAAAGGCGGCAAAATTTGCCGCCTTTTAAATTGAGCGGACGCCGCAACTGCGGCGTCCGCTTTACTCTATTATATAATAATGTTTACAGCTTGAATTCTTTTTTCAGCGTTACCGTCACGTTACCGCCTTCGAATACGACGTTGCCGTCGCTGACCGCGTTTATTATATACAGCCCCCTCCCGCTCTCCTGCAAAGCGTCTGGAAGAGATGGTATTTTAAGCCCGTCTACCGCCTTGTCGGTTCGCACGGTAATGACTACGTCACCGCCCGAAAACAGCCCCGAAAAGCACGCCGTACCGCCGCAATGGCGCAGTGCGTTGGTCAGAAGCTCGCAGGCAACGAGCCTGCTGTAAAACACGCCATCGTCGTCCACTCCGAAGCCTTGAAGGTAATCTATAAAGCAATTAAGCCGCGCGTTAAGATCGCGTATGTCGTCAAGTTCGAATTTAATCATATCAGCGCCGATTTAAGCTTTTCGAGTATTTTACGCTCGGCGCGCGACACGAACATCTGGCTTACTCCCATAATCTTGCCGACCTCCGCCTGCGATTTGCCGTCGATAAAGCGTAGCTTTACGACCTGCTGTTCGGTTAAATTGAGTTTGGAAATTTCGGTCTTGATTGCCTCGCTCTCCTCAAACCCGTCGAAAGAAAAGGCACTGTCGGCAATGACCTCGTACAAGGGCACGTCGCTGTCCTCTCCCTTTACCGTCGAATCAAGGCTGATGGGTGCGCGGCACTCCATCGCCTCTATTATATCCTCCTCGCGTTCGTTTAAAATGCCGGCAAGCTGTTTGACCGTCGGCTTTACTCCGCACTTTTTGTAGTAGTCGGAAGTTGCCGCGTTTACTCTCGCATACAAGGCGTACAGCTTTCTCGGTACGCGCACTGAGCGGGAATAGTCGCGGAAATAGTTTCTTATTATTCCGGTAATTGTAGGCGTTATGTAGGTTGAAAACATATTGCCCTTGTCGGGGTCGAATTTTTCCACGCCCGAAATGAGCGCTTCGGAAGCGACTTGCAATAAATCGTCGTACTCCACTCCGCGCCCCGAAAACTTCTTTGCCAGAATTTCGGCAACGTACATATAGTTTTCAACCAGCTTGTTTCTTATCTTAATATCGCCCGTACGGCGGTACTTTAAAAACAGCTCGTTAGCCTGCTCGTTTGTCATAATTCAAGGGAAATTTTACTCGTAACTCCGCCGTTTTCTTCAATATCGCAATTCGTGACGAGCGCCGAAATAAGCGCAAGCGAAAAGCCGTTATCGTAGGGCACGGGCTTGCCGCCCTCGCCTTCGGCAACGGCGCAAAAGCCGCCGTTGCAGCTCAAACTGACGCGCACGCTCTCGAAGCCGCACCCCTGCAAAATGAGACAGCTTTCGGTGACGCACACCTTCATATCCTCGGCACCGTCAATATCGACGTCTGCGGCGGCGCATACCGCCCCTACGGCAAGGCGCAGAGCGGTCATATACTGTTTGTCGGCAAGACTGAACTTAATTTCAAAAGCCTTCATCAGCGTATCTCCATCAGCTTGTCCAAAGCGCATATCTCAAAGAGCTTCTTTATCCTCGGGCGAACGTTATTAAACGTCAGATTATTGCCGTTTGCTTTAAGCTTTTTAAAGAGCTTGACGAAAGTGCCCAAAGTAGTACTGTCGATAAATTCGAGCGCGGTGCAGTCGAACTCGACGTCTTTTTTGTCGTGCTCGTAAATAGCGGTGACCTCCGCGTATAAATCTTCGCTTCCCGCACTGTCTATTTCACCCGCAAGCGCGATACAAAGTTTGTCGTCCGCGGATATAAGTTTTACCTGTTGCATCAGTAAATCTCCCGAAAAAATAACTATATTTATTTATAAACTTTATTAGGTTAGCTGAAACTAACCCGCCGTATATAATTTTAAATTAAGCCCGCAAGTTTGTCAATAATCAAAAAGTATTTAATTTTATAAATAATTTTGTAAAATTATACATAATAAAGGGCGTAAAGTCCGTCGAATATTTATTTTTATTGACACACCGCCTATTCTTATGATATAATAATTCAAATAATTTTTTCAGGTGATACTTTGGATTTTAACGAAATTAACCGCATAATCAAGTATTCGCACGTTATTTCACGCCTTGCGGACGAGCTTAAACAGACCGACGTCATTGCTCCCGAACTGTACGAAAAGTACGACGTTAAACGCGGACTGCGCGATAAAAACGGAAAAGGCGTGCTGTGCGGACTTACCGAAATAAGCGAGGTTACGAGCTGGGAAACGATAGACGGAGTACGCACTCCCGTTCCCGGAGTTTTGTGCTACCGCGGCTACAACGTTAAAGACCTTATTGCAAACTGCGAAAAAGAAAACCGCTTCGGGTTCGAAGAGACGGCTTATTTATTGCTCTTCGGCAAACTGCCCACCGCTTCCGAGCTTGCGAATTTCAGACAGATGCTTGCGGATTTTATGGTACTGCCCAGAAATTTCGTGCGCGACGTCATTATGAAATCGCCCTGCAAGGATATGATGAATATGCTTGCACGATGCGTACTCAACTTATACAGCTACGACCCCGACCCCGACAACGTTATGGTCTCCAACGTTTTAAGGCAGAGTTTACAGCTTATAGCGCAGTTCCCGATGATTGCGGTATACTCGCACAGGGTTTATCAGTATTACAACACCAACGACGGCTCGATGTATATACATAAACCTCTTGCCGAGTACTCCACCGCGCAGAACATACTGCACATATTAAGAAAGGACAACTCTTTCACCGACTTAGAGGCTAAGGTTTTAGACATCTGTCTTATCCTTCACGCCGACCACGGCGGCGGTAACGCATCGACGTTTACGACCCATCTTTCGACATCCACGGGCACCGACACCTATTCCTCGGTTGCCGCGTCTCTCGGCTCTTTAAAGGGTCCTCTGCACGGCGGTGCGAATATAAAGGTTTGTCAGATGTTTGCAAACATAAAAGAAAACCTTACCGACTGGTCCGAAAGCGGCGTCACCGACTACGTGAACAAAATACTCAGTAAAAAGGCGTTCGACAGAAGCGGTTTAATATACGGCATAGGTCACGCAATATATTCTATTTCCGACCCCAGAATGGAAGTTTTGAGAGAATATGCGGGTAAGCTTGCCGTCGAAAAGGGCAAGGAAGAAGAATTCGAGCTGTATAACAAGGTTGCGGAAATCGGCGGCAGACTTATCGCCGAACAGCGCCACCTGCACAAGCCCATAACCCCCAACGTAGACTTCTACTCGGGTTTCGTATATTCGATGCTCAACCTGCCGCAGAGCCTGTACACCCCTCTCTTTGCAATCTCGAGGATTGTGGGCTGGTCGGCTCACCGCATAGAGGAGCTGTCCAACGGCGGAAAGATTATCCGTCCCGCATATCAGTGCGTGCAGGACAGACGCGAATACGTCGCGTTAAAAGACAGAAAGTAATATTTAAATTTTAAAGGCGCCGCTTTTTCAAAGCGACGCCTTTTACTTTATTCCGTATCTGTTGAATTATATCTTTCTATTACCTTTTCAATCTCTTCAAGCACTTTCTGCATCCCCTGACCCGTCTTTGCCGACGTCGGCAGTACGTTATCCCTTCCGCAGGTGTACGCCGCCGAAATGACGGTTATAGCCTTGTCAATCTGTACGCGCGATAATTTGTCAGACTTTGTCGCAACCACCGTAAACGGTATCAGCCGCGCATAGAGATAGTTTACCATAAGCTTGTCGTCGGCGGTCGGCTCGTGGCGGATATCCGCAAGCGAAAAGACGTGCGCTATTTTATCCTTATCGGCAAAGAAGTCGTCTAAAAGGCGCGCCCATTTCTGCTTTTCCATCTTGCTTACGCGCGCATAGCCGTACCCCGGCAGGTCTGCGAGCACGAACGCACCGAAGTCGAAATAGTTTATAAGACGGGTACGCCCCGGCTCCTGTGAAACCTTAGCAAGCTTCTTTTGCCCAGCAAGCATATTTATAAACGAGCTTTTCCCGACGTTTGATTTCCCGCATACCGCAATCATCGGTTTGTCGAAGGTGAGAAACTGTTTTTTGTCGGCCGCACTCGTGATGAACTTTGCATTTGTAATTTTTAACATTTAAATACCAACTATTGCGTTCTTAAACACGTCGGATACGCTTCCTACGGGTATATAGTGCAGACCTTCGCGTATGACTTCGGGAATTTCCTCAAGGTCTTTTAAATTATCCTGAGGAATAATGACGTCCTTTACGCCCAGTCTGTACGCCGCCATAGACTTTTCTTTTAAGCCGCCTATGGGCAGTACCCTGCCGCGAAGGGTAATCTCGCCCGTCATCGCAACGTCGCGGCGAACGGGTTTTTTGGTAAACGCGGATAAAATCGCGGTCGCCATCGTAATACCCGCGCTGGGTCCGTCCTTGGGAGTTGCGCCCTCGGGCACGTGAACGTGAATATCGGTGGTTTCGAACTGCTCGGAATTCAAACCGTAGTCCTGAGCGTTGGCGCGTATATAGCTTATCGCCGCCCTCGCGCTCTCCTTCATAACGTCGCCGAGCTTACCCGTCAAGAGAATGTCGCCCTTGCCGTGCATAGCCGAAACTTCGATAGTCAGCGTCGTACCGCCCACCGCAGTCCAGGCAAGACCCGTCGCTGCGCCCACCAAATCGGTCTTGGGCATCTCGTCGCCCGCTTCGTATCTCGGAACTCCCAGGTACTCTTTAACCTCAGCCTCGGTAATCGTTTTGGAGTAGTACTCACCCTCCGCTTTCCTTACGGCAACCTTGCGGCATACGGCGTCTATCTGGCGCTCTAACGAGCGCACGCCCGCTTCGCGGGTATACCCCTCTATAATTGCGTTTACGGCGCCGTCGGTAAAGGTCAGCTCCTTCTCCTCGAGCCCGTTGGATTTAAGTTTTTTATCAACGAGATACCTCTTTGCAATCTCGCGTTTTTCAGCCTGCGTATAACCCGAGAGGTTAATAACCTCCATTCTGTCCAAAAGAGGTGCGGGCACGGTGGACAAATCGTTCGCCGTGGTAATAAAGAGCACCTTGGACAAATCGTACGGCACCTCTAAATATCTGTCGCGGAAAGTTGAGTTCTGCGCGGGGTCTAAAACTTCCAAAAGCGCACTGGAAGGGTCGCCGTGCATTCTGTCGGACGAGAGCTTGTCTATCTCGTCTAAAAGGAACAGAGGATTAACAGAACCCGCATTTTTAATTGCCGCGATAATTCTTCCCGGCATAGCGCCGACGTAGGTCTTTCTGTGACCGCGAATTTCGGACTCGTCGTACACGCCGCCGAGGCTCATTCTGACGAAATTTCTTCCGAGCGCCCTCGCAATAGAGGTTGCCACCGACGTTTTGCCGACGCCCGGAGGACCTACAAGACAGAGAATGGGCGCGTTCATACCGCCCGAAAGCTTCAAAACCGCGAGGTACTCGGTAATTCTCTCCTTGACTTTTTCAAGTCCGTAGTGGTCGGCGTTAAGTTGCGCCACCGCGTCGGCGAGGTTTTCGGTATCCTCGGTCTGCTTGCTCCACTCCAAATCGAGTATCCAATCGATATAGTTTCTTAAAACGTTATAATCGGGCGACGAGGTCTGCATTCTCGACATTCTCGAAAGCTCTTTAAGCGCCTTTTCCTCTACCTCCTGCGGTAAATTTTTGGACTTTATCCGCTCCTCAAGCTCGATTTTTTCGTTCTCGTCGTCGCCGAGTTCGTTGTGTATGGCTTTGAGCTGTTCGCGAAGATAAAACTCCTTCTGCCCCTTTTCTATGTTGCTCTTTACCGTGGCGTTAATCTTCTTTTCAAGGCGGGAAATTTCCAGCTCATCGTTTAAATATTTGTATAATTTGTCAAATTTGACCGAAATTTTATCCGCGTCGAGCAGAGCCTGCCGCTTTTCGGCGGGAAGCTTCATCGTGCTTGCGGCGGTATAGATAAACTCTTCGGGGTTCTCGCTCTCCTTTAAGACGCGAGAAACCTCTTCGGCGGTCAGCCTGCCCGAAGGGCTCTCTAAAATCTCGGTGACCGTATAGCGCGCGGTGCGGAAATACGCCTCGATTAAAGCGGGGTCGTCCATCTGCGAGGGCGCACTCTCGGCTTCTGCATAGTAACAGCCCTCCGCCTCGGTAACCGACTTGATTTTTACACGGTAAAGTCCGCGTCCCGTTACGCGAACGCGGTTTGACGGCAGGTTTGAAACCCTGCTCACGGTGAATACCGTGCCGTATTTATATAAGCCGTCCTCGGTTATATCCTCCCTGTCCTCGTCGCGCTGTGTGACGGTGATAAGCTGTTTACCGCGCTCCAACGCATTCTTGACCGCCGACAGCGTGGCAAGTCTGCCCGCGTCGAATGAAAGTGCGACCGAAGGAAATGCAACTCTGCCGCGCAGTGCGACTAACGGAAGATAAAGTTTTTCTTCTGACATAAATTTACCTCTGAATTTTTAAGGCGAAGTCCCTATTCTAAAAGGGACGAAAATAAGCAAAAAAGGGGAAGCAGACTTCCCCTTTACCCAGCCATTAGGCTGACTTCGTATAGATTATTCGGGGTTCTGCCCTGTCCGTAATGCACTTCTGGGTGACTATTACCTCTTCGACGTTCTTCTCCGAAGGAATTTTGTACATAACGGAGGTCATAAAGCCTTCTATTATCGTGCGCAAGCCTCTCGCGCCCGTCTTGAGCTTTATCGCCGTACGCGCTATTTCCTTGACCGCGTCGTCCTCCATCGTGAGCTTTACGCCGTCGATTGCCAAGAGCTTCTGATACTGCTTTATTATGGCGTTTCTCGGCTCGGTAAGAATGTTTACGAGCGCGCTTTCATCCAAAGGATGTAAAGCTACGACTATGGGCACGCGCCCGACGAATTCGGGAATAAGTCCGAACTTGGTCAGATCCTGCGGTTTTACGTCCGCAAGCGACTTGTAGACGTCGGTATCCGCGGTTGCGATGTCGCCGCCGAAGCCGAGCGAGGACGTGTCCTGTCTTGCCTGAACTATCTTGTCAAGCCCGACGAACGCGCCGCCGCAAATAAAGAGAATATTCGTGGTATCTATTCTCAAACATTCCTGCTGGGGATGCTTTCTGCCGCCCTGGGGAGGAACGTTGGCAACCGTGCTTTCTATTATTTTCAAAAGCGCCTGCTGTACTCCCTCGCCCGAAACGTCGCGGGTTATGGAAACGTTTTCGCTCTTTCTTGCGATTTTGTCTATCTCGTCGATATAGATTATACCGCGCTCAGCCCTCGCCATATCGTAGTCGGCGTTCTGAATGAGCTTTAAGAGTATGTTTTCGACGTCCTCGCCGACGTAGCCCGCCTCCGTGAGAGTGGTTGCGTCGGTAGTCGCAAAGGGTACGTTTAAAATTTTTGCAAGCGTGCGCGCAAGCAGGGTCTTACCGCAGCCCGTGGGTCCCAAAAGAAGAATATTGCTCTTTTCGATTTCCACGTCCGCAAGCTCGCCCTCTTCGTTCTTGCCCGCATTGTTTATGCGCTTATAATGGTTATACACAGCGACGGATAAAACCTTTTTTGCCTCGTCCTGTCCGACAATATATTTGTCAAGCTCTTCCTTTATCTCGGAAGGCTTCTTTAAAGGAACGGGCGCCGCAGGCGCGGTATCCGCCTCTTTAATCATATCGTCGCAGATTTCAATGCACTCGTCGCATATGAACGCGCCGTTCTGACCTGCTATAAGTTTTTTTACCAGCTCCTCCGGCTTGCCGCAGAAGGAACAGAATTTCTGATTATCTTTCAAGGTTCACCCCCGACAGAGTGCGCATTTTGCCGCTCTCCGTCAAATTAACAATACTATTATTGACAGTCGGACGGAAATTAAATCTCCGAAAAAATTATCTCTTTAAAAATACTTTGTCGATAAGACCGTAATTTCTCGCCTCTTCCGCCGAAAGATAGTTGTCCCTGTCGGTGTCCGCTTCAATCTGCTCGATGGGGTTGCCGCTGTTCTCCGCAAGTATGCGATTGAGTTTTGCCCTCGTCTTCAAAATGTGCTCTGCGGCAATCTTTATATCGCTTGCCTGACCCTGCGCACCGCCGAGAGGCTGATGTATCATTATCTCACTGTTGGGAAGAGCGTATCTTTTTCCCTTTGCACCGCTGGATAAAAGGAACGCGCCCATAGACGCCGCCATACCTATACAGATTGTGGATACGTCGCACTTGATGTAGTTCATCGTGTCGTAGATTGCAAGACCCGCGGAAACCGAACCGCCGGGGCTGTTGATATAAAGGTTTATATCTTTGTTGGGGTCCTTTGCTTCAAGATATATAAGCTGTGCTACGACGGTGTTTGCGACCGCGTCGTCGATTTCGCCGCTTAAAAATATTATTCTGTCCTCTAAAAGTCTGGAATAAATGTCGTACGAACGCTCGCCTCTGGACGTCTGTTCTACGATATAAGGTACAAGTGCGCTCTTTTCCATTGCGATAATTCTCCTTAAAATTTAAAAATTACGGCGGCAAAACAAAATGAAGTCAAGCCGCCGCGAACAATTTATAATTTATGCAACGAGTTCGTTGTTCTCGGTAAGGAACGCGAACAGTTTGGTTATTACCACGTCGTTTGCAATATATTCAAGCTGTCTGGGGTCAATATTCTTTTTGTACTCTTCGGCAGTCTTTTCAACCGACGCAGCCTGCTCGGCGATTTTCGCATCGATCTCTTCCTGCGTTGCGGTAATTTTCTCGTCCTTAATAATCTTCTCGATTACAAGCTGAGAGAGCACGCGGCTTCTTGCCTGCGCGTCGAACTGCGAACGGAACTGCTCCATCGTCTGTCCCATATACTGGATATAATCTTCGAGTTTGAGCCCCTGATACATAAGCTTGTACGAGAAATCGCGAACTATCGTGTCTATCTCGCTTTCTACCATTGCCTGGGGAATTTCGCACTCGGCAGTCTTGCAAATCTCTTCGACTATGCTGTTCTCGGTCTGGTCGCGGCTGTCGTTTTCAGCCTTCTTTTCAAGACGCTCTTTTACCTTCTTTTTGTAATCGGCAACGGTCTCAGAGCCCGCGTGTTTTTTGACGTACTCGTCGGTGAGTGCGGGAAGCTCTCTGCCCTTTATAGAGTTGAGCTTAATGTGGAAGGTTGCTTCCTTGCCGCGGAGATTGTCAGCCTGATAGTTTTCGGGGAAGGTAACGACGATGTCTCTCTCCTTGCCGATTTCCATACCTACCACCTGCTCCTCGAAGCCGGGGATAAAAGTGCCGCTTCCGAGTTCTAATTCGTAGCCCTCGGCAGTGCCGCCTGCAAACGCCTCGCCGTCTACCATACCGGCAAAGTCGATATTTACGGTATCGCCGTTCGCGCAGGGTCTGTCGGTAACCTCTACGGGTTTAGCTTCTCTTAAAAGAATTTTGTCGACCTCTGCGTCGATTTCCTTCTTGGTTACTTTATATTCGTATTTCTTGATTTTAAGACCCTTATACTGTCCAATCTTTATTTCGGGCTTTACGGGAACGATTGCCGCAATGACAACCTTGTTTTCGTCGAGAGCCTCAACCGATAAGTCGGGAGAGCCGACCGCCGTAAAGCTGTCCTTTTCCTTTTCAATTACCGTGGGATAGTTGTCCGAGAACAGAAGGTTCAACGCCTCGTCGAAGAACACGCCCTTACCGTAGTAGTTTTCGATTACGGGCTTGGGCGCCTTGCCCTTTCTGAAACCGGGAACCGAATACTTGCCGCGCGTCTTTACGTAAGCCTTGTTGAGCGAATCCTTCCACTCCTCGCCCGTAAACTCCATATCGACCTTTACGGTGCTTTTTTCTGCTGCTTTGAATGAGTACTTCATATTTTTCTCCTGCTTAATTTCCGAAATATTTTGATACGGGTAATATTTTAACACAATACTTTTATTTTGAAAAGCGTTTTTACAAGCCGTTATCAATTTACTTTTTATTTTTTTTGCTGTAAAATAAAGATAATTAACGCATTTTCAGAGCTCTATTTATGCCACAGGACGCTTTTACCCTCCGCTTCGTCGCAGAGGAACTGAACGGTAAATTAAAAGGCGGAAAGATTTCCCGCATAATTCAGCCTTCCAAGGACGAGCTGCTGTTTTTAATATACACTCAATTCGGCACGGTTAAACTCACGGTCGACCTGTCGGCTAAATTTTGCAGGGCAAGTCTTGGCGAAAAGCGCGAAAAAGAGCCGCCCGCGGTCGCTCCGAATTTCTGTATGCTCCTTAGAAAGCATCTGCAAAACGCCGAAATACTCGACGTTTCGCAGGTCGGTTTCGAGCGCGTTCTTAAATTCGATTTCAAGTGCTTTTCGGAGTTCGAAATAACCGATATGCGGCTGTACCTCGAAATAATGGGCAAGTACTCCAACGCCGTTTTAACCAAGGACAAAGTTATAGTCGGAGCGCTGAAATCGACCTCTTTGGAAAACGCAAAGCGCGTGACCTTTACGGGTGCTGAGTACCGCCTTCCCGACAGACAGGACAAAGCCGACCCGACCGACTTAAAAGAGCTTGAAAACGCTTTTTCAAATAAGTGCGGACAGACCGCGGAATTTATCGCGGACAAGGTTGCGGGTATTGCTTTCGTGACCGCCGCGGATATTGTCGAAAGTATGGGCGAAAATCTGACGGCAAGACAACTTTACGAATATATCTTCTCTTCGGAGTTATCGCCCTGCGTAACCCAAACCGACTTTAAAGTCAGATACCGCAAAGGCGCGACTTCTTATCCTACCGTACTCGAAGCGCAGGCGGCGTACTACGACCGCGCGGTCGAAACCAAGGATTTCGCAGACAAAAAACGCAGGCTGTCATCGGTACTTGCCGCCGCGGAGAAAAAGGTTTTAAAACGCCTTGCACAGATAAACGAAAAGCTTGAAGAGTGCGAAAAAAGCGAAGATATAAAACTTAAAGCCGAACTGATTACCGCCAACATATACGCCGTCCGAAAGGGCGACGACAAGCTCGAAGCAATAAATTACTACGACGAGAACGGCGGCAAAATAACCATAGAATTAGACCCCCGTCTGACCCCGTCGCAGAACGCGCAGAAGTACTATAAAAAGTACGCGAAATTGAAGCGTACGGCGGAGAGCCTGGACGAGCAAAAAGTAACTGCGGAACAAAAACTTACCTATTTAAATTCCGTAAAACTCGGTCTCGAAACGGCGGAAAATTCAGCCGATTTTGCAGGCGTCGAAGAGGAGCTTATATCCCTTTCCCTGCTTCCGCCGCCGCCCAAAAAGAAGGGCGCAAAGCCTAAGGAAATAAGCGCTTACAGGGTCTACCGTTTCAAGGGTTACACCGTGCTTTGCGGCAGAAACAACGTCGGAAACGACAGGCTTACAAAAAGTCTTTCGCAGGGGGATATTTGGTTGCATACCAAGACCTACCACTCATCGCACGTCGGGGTTTTATCCGAAAGCGGCGACGTCCCGCAGGAGGTTATACTGTTTGCCGCGGAAGTCTGCGCCTACTATTCCGAGGCGAGAGGAAAGGACAAGGCAGCCGTGGACTACACGTTCAAAAAGTTTGTAAAAAAGCCGAACGGTTCGGCTCTCGGCTTTGTGACTTATACGGATTTCAAAACCGTGCTCGTCGCGCCCGACGCGCACAGAGAGGAATTAACAGATGAATAAAGAAAACAAACAGACCGAAGAGGTCGTAAACGGGGACGGAACACAACCCGAACAGAAGAAGAATTTTATCAGGCTGTTTATTGCAATAGCCTGTTTCGCGGCGGGCATACCGCTCTTCATACTCTCCTTTTTCATAAAGGGCGGAAGCGCAGGCGTGTATCTGCTTATTTCGAGTATGGTCTGCGAGCTTGCGGCGGTCACCTTTACAAACGCACAAAAGCGCGTAAAAGAAACGGTAATCGTCAAAGTATTCAGATATTTAAGCTACGCCGTAATGATTGCAGGTCTGATAGTTTTCGTTATAGGCACGACCGCAAACGCCTCCGTGTAGGATAAACCGCCTCTGCCGCCGATCGTTCCGCAAAGAATAAAAATATGTCAATCTTCCCATACTTTTACAAATGGACGAGATTTGTGCAGAAATTTCCGCGAAGCTTGCGGAGACCGCCGCAAACGGTTACGCGGTGTTTTTCGAGGAAGAGCTTTTAGAGGTAATTCCCGAAAATACGAGAAACAGAGAGACGCTCGAGGCGGCGTTGAAGACACTGACTTCGGGCGGATATATCGACGTCAAATACGCCCGCGGAAGCGCGTTCTGCATTTCCTCCTTGAAGGCGTATATATTGCCCGAAACGCCCGAACAAACAGATATTCCGCAGTTTGCGGACGATAGCAAAACACGGGCATATCTGCCCTTCTTCGTCTATATGTTAGTTACGCTCTGCGCATTCGCAGGCGGACTTGCGGGAACGCTTATCGGGACGGTCTTGTAATATGCTTTCAAGATGCGACCGCGACGTAATGAGCGCAATATACTGCCTCTGCGACGGTACGGACGGCTGTCTGATTTCGCCCGTCGATATAATGAGCGTACTGCCCCCGAAACGGCGATACAGCACGGACAGAATAGACGACTCGCTTCATACGCTTAAAGCGGACGGGTATCTCGACGTCATCTGTTCGGAGAGAAAGGGCGAAAAAATGTACGTCATTTCGCTCAAAGAGAGCGGACTGAACTTCAGGCAGGACGCCAAGAAAAAGCGGCAGGATATTCTGTACAAAATTTTTCTCGCGCTGGTGGGCGCAACCGCCACCTTCGTATTCGGCGCGATACTCAAAGCGATATTCAAAAGTTAAATAAAAGCGGCGCGTTTCGTCACGAAACGCGCCGCTGAATTTTTTTATTTTAAATCAAAGATTTAAGCCTCGCAGAAAGCGACCATCGCAAGGTGCATACTGTACAAATCCGCCTTGGAAATAACTTCGTAAGGCGCGTGCATAGAGAGTACGGGTACACCCATATCGCAGGTATCTATTCCAAGATTTGCAATAAACATAGCGACCGTGCCGCCTCCGCCTATGTCGATTTTTCCGAGCTCGCCCGTCTGCCAGATTACGCCCTTTTTGTCGAAGGCGTCGCGAAGGTATCCTACCATTTCCGCCGAAGCGTCGTTAGTCGAGCTCTTGCCGCGCGCACCGTGATATTTGGTGAGCGAAGCTCCGCAGTTAATAAAAGATGCGTTGCGCTTTTCGTAGACGTCGGCATACGCGGGGTCGTAAGCCGCGGTAACGTCTGCGGATACGCACTTCGAGTGGTATCTTACGAGAACGGGGTTCGCGCCGAGAGCCTGCGAGATACAGTCGAGAAGGTCCAAAATTACCCTCGACTGCATACCCGTAACGCCGTTGCTGCCCGTCTCCTCTTTGTCTGCGAAAACCGAGATTATAGTGTCCTTGGAATTGCAGTCGAAGAGCGCGGTCATTTCGGGGTAAGCGCACACCTTGTCGTCGTGTCCGTAACCCGAAATCAAAGCGCGGTCGAGACCGACGTCGCGGGGCTTGCCTGCGGGAACGAAGCAAAGCTCCGAGGTCTGGAAATCTATTTCGTCTATGCCGTACTTATCGTGCAGAAGCTTTAAAGCCGCCGCCTTTACGCTCTCCTTTTCTTCGTCCTCGCCCTTGTCGGGTATCGAAGTCAAAACGGCGTTTAAATTCTCGCCCTTTATCGCCGTACCGAGGGGTTCGGTAACCTGCTTCTGCGCAAGGTGAGGCAACAAATCCGAGATGTAGAATATAGGGTCGCCCTCGTCCTCGCCTATGCAGACGTTGACTATTTTGCCGCCGGGAACGACCGCTACGCCGTGAAGCGCGAGGGGTATAGTCGTCCACTGATACTTTTTGATGCCGCCGTAATAGTGGGTTTTAAGGAAAGCAAGACCGCCCTCCTCGAATACGGGGTTGGGCTTTAAGTCCAGACGGGGACTGTCAACGTGCGCCGCCATAATTTTTACGCCGTATTTTTCCACGTCGTTGGTACCGACTTTAATTAAGAATATGTTCTTGTCGCGGTTGATAAAGTACAGCTTGTCGCCCGCCTTTATCTTGTCGCCGAAGGTATAGGGCTTATATCCCCTCTCCTCCGCGAGAGCTTTTGCGGTAGCGGTTGCGCCGCGTTCGGTCTTTGAAGTGAACAAAAACTTTTTATAGCCCTCCGCATAGTCGAACATAGCTTTAAGCTCTTTTTCGCTCGCCTCTTTAAAGGCGTTTTTTCTCTTATACTCGTAGTCCATAAATTATATCTCCTTGCTTTATTCTTCCGACTTGATATTATATATTTTTTAATCGCTTTTGTCAATAAGCAAGCAAGCGGCAAAAGACAAATATTTTTTGAAGAAATTTTGATTTTGCTATTTACTATTTACTGTAAATAGTATATAATTAGGAAGATATGAGGGGAAAATTTTTTAATGCGAAAAAAATCGCGGTGCTGGGCGTATTGACTGCACTGAGCTTAATAACTTTTCTTATTGAAAATTTATTCCCCCCGCTCTTCATACCGGGGGCAAAGCTCGGTCTTGCAAACGCCTTTTCTTTTGCCGCTTTGATTATGTATTCGCCGATTGAGGCGTTCATAGTCGTCGGCATTAGAACGGTTCTGGGCGCGGTATTCGCGGGTAATATTTCCGCGGTTATGTACTCGTTTACGGGCGGCGTCGTCTCGATGGCGGTCAGCTCGCTTTTAATGTATTTGGTTCATCCGCGCGTTTCGGTTATGGCGATAAGCGTCGTTTCGGCGGCACTGCACAACCTTACACAAAACGCCGTGTTCGTGCTCGTTTCCAAGACCACGCTCGCCTTTTATTACGCCCCCTACCTTCTCGGTTTAGGCGTGCTTGCGGGCGCGTTCATAGGAGCGGTGATAACGCTTATATTCAAGAGAGTGCCCGAGGGCGTCTTTTTAAAAGTTTCGAGCGTGAAACAGGCGGATATAAAGTAAAAAAACCTTTAAGGAGGAAAATGATAACTTGAAAGCAATAAAAGGAAAACCCTTCTTTGCAGGCATACACGTTCACGACAGAAAGTCGCTTGCGTGTAACAATGCAACGGAAGTGATGCCCGAACCCGACGAGGCGTACATCTCGCTCTCGCAGAGTTTGGGAAGACCTGCGGAGGTCTGCGTCGAGAAGGGTCAGAAGGTTAAGGAAGGTCAGCTTATAGCCAAGGCCGCGGGTCCGATATCTTCCGACGTCTTTGCCAGTATTGCGGGCGAAGTCACGGATATCAAACCCATGGTCGGCGCAAACGGAGCTACCGAAACTTACGTGGTCATAAAGGGCGACAAGAGCGGCGAAAAGCAGTACTTCCCTCCCCTCGACGACCCCGACGAAGAGGCTATTAAAGAGCGCGTCAAGGCGTGCGGCATAGTCGGTCTCGGCGGCGCGGGCTTCCCCACCGCAGTCAAAATCGCGCCCAAAAATTCGGTGGACACGCTTATTTTGAACGGCGCGGAATGCGAACCGTACTTAACCTGCGACCACAGGCTTATGCTCGAACACACCGACGAGATAGTACGCGGAGCAAGGCTGATTGCCAGAACGCTGACCGTAAGCACTATCTATATCGGCATAGAGGCGAACAAGCCCGACTGTATCGCGGCGTTTGAAAAATACGACGATATTCAGCCCGTAATACTTAAAAAGCAGTACCCTATGGGAAGCGAAAAGCACTTAATCTACGTCTGCACGGGAAGAAAGGTGGGCTTAGGCAAACTGCCTGCGGACGCGGGTTGCGTAGTTCAGAACGTCGCCACTGCCTTTGCGGTATGCGAAGCTGTCGAAAAGGGCAAGCCCTTGTACGAGAGAATTTTAACCGTCTCGGGCGAGGCGGTCGCATCCCCCAAAAACCTTTGGGTTAGGGTCGGCACTCCCGTCAAGTCCATAGTAGACTATTGCGGCGGCGAAAAGCAAAATCCCAAAAAGGTCGTTCAGGGCGGTCCTATGACCGGACTTGCGCTTGCAACCTACGACGTGTACACCCATAAGACGACCTCGGGCGTACTCCTTCTTTCCGAAAAGGAAGCCGCGGCGGAAGAGCCCACTCCCTGCCTCAACTGCGGCAAGTGCGCGGACGTCTGTCCTATGCACCTTATGCCTATGCAGACGGCGTTCTATTCGGCGGCGGGCGATTTCGAGGCGGCGGCGAAATTAGGCAGTACGCTCTCCTGCATCGAGTGCGGAGCGTGCGAGTTTACCTGCCCTGCAAAGCGTCCGCTTATTCAGGCGATAAGAAAAACCAAGGCGTATTTACGCGCTCAGCAACAAAAGAGCGCACCCGCCCCCGCTCCCGCGGCGGACCCCAAGCCCGTCGACCAGAAGGGAAGCAGTGCGCCTACGGTAACGCCCGAACAGAAACCCACGGGCGAATACGTCGACAAGGGCGACCACAAGATTTTGGAAAAACAGAACCAAACCAAACAGCAACCAGAAGAAATAAAAGAAGACATTAAAAAGGAGGACAAAAATGGATAACTCAGTAGTAATTTCCACGCCTCCCCACGTCAAATCGAAGAGAACCACAAAGGGCATAATGCTAGACGTAGTTATCGCGCTTATACCTGCCGCCGTTATGGGCATGGTTTTCTTCCACCTTGACGCTTTCATACTTATAATAACTTCCGTACTGTCGGCGGTGGCGACCGAGTTCGTCTATTACTTTATAGCGAACAAGGGTTTCTCCGACAAATGCAAACACGCGGGCGAGGTCTGTAAGAAATGGTGGCGTCAGTTCGACTACACCTCGGTAGTAACGGGACTTATCCTCGCGCTCATACTCCCCCCCACCGCAAAGTGGTACGAAGTTTTAATCGGCGCAATATTCTCGATAGCCATCGTTAAAATGGTATTCGGCGGAACGGGCAAAAACTTAGTCAACCCCGCCGCGGCAGGCAGAGTATTTATGCTCTTAAGCTTTACCATCACGGCTTACTCGAAATGCTTCGTCGACCCCGTAAGCCTCGACAGCAACATCTTTACGGGCGCAACCCACCTCTCGGGCTTCCTTTTAAGCGGCAACCTCTCGGGTAAGGTTGCATGGCTCGACCTTCTGTTAGGTACGGGTCTTGCGGGCTGTATAGGCGAGACCTGTAAGCTTGCGCTCATAGTAGGATATATATACCTCTGCGTGCGCAAAGTTATAAAGTGGTGGCAACCCCTCTTATTTATCGTAGTTTCGAGCTTCTTCTCGGTTTGCCTTGCGGCGGGCAGCGGCTTCGAAATAGGCTTGTTCCTCGACTACGCGCTCTCGGGCGGTCTTATGTTCGCCGCAATATTTATGGCGACCGACTACGTAACCTCGCCCAAAGGCGTTTACGGACAGCTCGTTTACTATATCGCGCTGGGCGTACTTACTTCACTACTCCGATACCTTACCAAGATTGAAGTCGTATCCTTCGTGATACTGTTTATGAACCTGTTGGTTCCTTTAATCGACACCTATATAGTCCGCAGACCATTCGGATACAGGAAAGTCAAAAAGGTAAAGACACCAAAGGAGGGCAAATAAATGACTGTCAAACAGTTTTTTAAGAGCACTGCCTTCAAGTGCATAGCAGTTCTTATGTGCGTACTTTTGGTAAGCGGCGTACTCCTTGCCATCTGCTGGGGCTTTTTGGAGGTAACCGAAGATGAACGTTTCAATCGCAAGATTAACGCCGTCTACGGCGGCGAAAAGGTTACCGCAACCGCTCAGGACATTTCGGACAAGAGCACCTCTCTCTACGGCGCTACGATTGAAAAAGTATGGCTTATAGAAGAGAAGAACGACTATCTCGTTCAAGCCTATTCGAGAGGTAACGGCGGCAACATTACCTGTTGGGTAGCCGTCAATATGGACGAGAATTTAACGAACGTTCAGGGTATCACCAAAGTTATAGTTTACTCGGTTGCGGACGCCGCCGAATATATAATGAACTTAGGCGATAATATCTACAACAAATTCGTAAACGAGTACGAGGACGGAAAGTTTTTCGACTACTACGTCAAGGGAAGCGAAGATTTCATTTCGACGGGCGCAACCTATTCGCTTACCGCGGTATGCAACGACGTAAACGCGGCGGTTGCTTTCGTCAAGGGTGAAAAAGACCCGTACGAAGCATACCTCTACCGTGATTTCGTCGACTTCGGCTCCACAACGTGGACGGCAAGCGGTACCGCCGTTAACTACACGATAGTAACCAAAGGAAGCGCACCCGCGGGTGCGTTTACGATAAGTATTACGGTTGACAAACCCGACGCATACGCCGCTATAACCAATTACGAAATAACGGCTTACGGCTCCGTATCGGGCAAGGGCAAGACCGACGAAGAGTACAACGCGCTGGTTTTCGACGGCTATAAGGATTATAAGCTTGCGGACGTAATAGGTCTTATCGGCACCGACGGCAAAATAGTTACGGGCGGCGTCATAAGCACGGGCGCAACGCGTTCGAACGAACAGTGCGTCTACGCGGCGGCGTTCGCGCTTGCAAATTACGAAACCTGCCTCAATACGCCCAAAGGAGGTAACTGAAAATGAATAAGTATAAAAAGATAACCTTAGACGGCATTATTTTCAATAACCCCACCTTTATGTTGGTTTTGGGAACCTGTCCCACTCTCGCAATGATTAAGAGCTCGGCAATGTCCGCGCTCGGAATGGGTGCGTGCGTTCTCGTCGTTCTAACACTGAGCAATATGATTATCTCCGCGCTCAGAAAAGTGATACCCAACGCGGTGCGCATACCCTGCTATATCGTCATTATCGCAACACTCGTAACCTTGGTTCAGATGGTGCTTGAAAAGTTCCTGCCAGATTTGTACGACAGCCTGGGCACGTTCCTGGCACTTATAGTCGTCAACTGTATAGTACTCGGCAGAGCCGAAGCGTTCGCAAACAAACACACGGTTTTGGAGAGCGCTATGGACGGCATAGCGAACGGCATAGGCTTTACCGTAGCTCTTACGGTAATGGGTATCGTCTGCGAGTTCATAGGCAGTGCATCGCTCTTCGGAGTGGCTATGCCCTGGGAATTCAAAGTGAGAATATTCTCCTCTCCCGCAGGCGCGTTTATAGTGTATGGCATATCCATTGCGCTGTTCACCTATATAATCGAGTGCTTCCAGCGTGCAAGGCGCGTTAAAGAAAACAAGATTTCAAGGCGCAATCTCTTGGACGAGGACAAGTCGCTTAAAGCCGAGAGCAATCAGGAGGTGCAGGTATGAATTTCGTATTACTCGTATTATCGGCAGTGCTGACAAGCAACTTCATAACCGTTAAAACTTACGGTATCTGCCCCTTCCTCGGCGTTTCCAAAAACACCAAGTCGGCAATAGGTATGGGCGTTGCGGTAACCGTCGTTATGGCGCTTGCCACGCTTGTAACTTATATTATTTATAAGTTTATTATGACGCCCCTCAATATTACCTTCCTTTGGATAATATTCTTTATCTTCATAATCGCCGCTCTCGTGCAGATGCTCGAAGTAATCATAAGAAAGTTATCCCCCTCCCTCTACAACACGATGGGCGTATACCTTCCCCTCATTACCACCAACTGCGCAGTCCTTGGCGTAACTCAGCTTTTCAACGGCGTAAACAGTTTAAGCGATATAGTCAAGGGTGCAAGCGGTCCTATGAACCTCGGCTGGGCTATCTTATACGCGCTGTTCGCGGGTCTCGGCTTCACGCTCGTAATGGTTATAATGAGCGGTATGAGAGAAAAGCTCAACTACACCAAACTCAACAAGTCGCTTGCGGGCTTCCCCATCTCGATGATTACCGCGGCGTTCATCTGTATGGCGTTTACCGTATTCGCCCAGATAAAGGTTTAAGGAGGACGGAAATATGAATTTACTTGCTATAACTTCTCAGACCTGGGTAACGGTCGGAATAGTCGCGGGAATATTTGCAGGTTCGGCACTCCTTATCGGCGCGCTTATACTCATAGTCGGCAAAGTGTTCAAGGTCGACGTGGACGAAAAGGTCACGAAAATTCTTGAAAATCTTGCGGGCGCGAACTGCGGCGGTTGCGGCTGTTCGGGTTGCGCGGGATTTGCAGACAAGCTTGCAAAGGGCGAGGGCGAACTCGGCGCGTGCCACGTCACCTCTCCCGAAAAGAAGGCTGAAATTGCCGCACTCCTCGGCATAGAACTCAAAGAAGAAGAGCGCACGGTAGCCGTCGTAAAATGCAACGGCGGACTTCAAAATGCGCCCGACGCGTTCGAATACTACGGCAACCCCACCTGCGCGGCGAACAATTCGTTGCTCGGCGGAAACAAGGTTTGCAAATACGGATGTCTCGGTTGCGGCGACTGTAAGACGGTCTGCCCCGAGAGCGCTATAAAGATTTCCG
>CAYMUQ010000004.1:0-40452 GCA_964393805.1 uncultured Clostridia bacterium | reverse complement strand
GACTGCCCGTACAGACTATTACCTGCTCGTTGTCCGCAAGGTTTTTCGCCTTATATATATCGACCAACACGCCCTCGGGAATAGACATTTCTCCTATCTTTTCAGCCGCGTCCACGACGTTTAACATACTTCTGCCGTTGAGCGCCACTTTGCGCCTGTATTTTACGGCAAGGTCTATAATCTGTTGCAGGCGGTGTACGTTGGATGCAAAGGTCGCAATTATAATTCTGCGCTTACTATTCTCCGCAAACAGCCTGTCCAGCGTCTCGCCGACAACCGTCTCGCTCATAGTGTAACCGGGGCGCTCTATGTTGGTACTCTCGCCCAGATACAGTAAAACGCCCTTTGCGCCCACGTCCGCGATTGATTTCAAATCGATGGGTTCGCCCGCTACGGGAGTAAGGTCGATTTTGAAATCGCCGCTGTGGAATATAATACCTTGGGGAGTGTGTATGCAGAGCGCTACCGCACCCGCTATCGAGTGGTTGACGTTTATGAAATCTATCTTGAAGCAACCCGCCTGCAAGCTCGTACCGGGGGCTACTACCTTTTCCTCGACGTTGTTAAGGCGGTGTTCTCTGAGCTTGTTGTCAACTAAGGCGAGCGTCAGTTTAGTGCCTACGACGGGTACGGAGACCTCTTTCAAAAGGTACGGTACTCCGCCTATATGGTCCTCGTGTCCGTGAGTGAGAACGAGCGCCTTTAATTTCTTTTTGTTTTCTATAAGATAGGTTATATCGGGCGCTACGAGGTCGATACCGGGCATTTCCTCGGTAGGGAATATGATACCTGCGTCGATAATTATTATGTCGTCGCCGCACTCGAGCGCGGTCATATTTTTTCCTATCTCGCCTACGCCGCCCAAGAATACTATTTTAACGGCATTCTTTGCCGGCTTATTGCCTTTACCTCGACCCTTACCTTTCCTATTATCTCTCTGCGTGAACTCGAAATTCTCGTTATTTATTTCGGAATATGAGTTCCCGTTCTTTTTGTTTTTATTCTTGTTTTTTACCGCGTCTTCGTTTTTGCGCTTTTCCTGCTTTACAGGCTTCTGCTTTTCCTGCTTTACAGGCTTTTGTTTTTCCTGCTTTACAGGCTTTTGTTTTTCCGCGCGCATTTTCTTTTCGGGCTTCATAGCACCGCCGCCTGTGCGGTTTTTTGTTCTGCGCGGCTTCGAATGCTTCTCCGCGCCGTATTCGTTCTTTTCCATTATATATCCTTTAATTTCTAATTAAATAAAGGGGGTAAAAATTTTAACCCCCTTTTTTATCTTTTGTGTTTTTTATCTTATTTCTTTCTCAAATCCTTGACAAGACCGTCTTCAATGAGCTCTTCCAGGGTCTCGTAAGGATACATAGCCGCATAGTCGCGCTCCGCAACGTGGCGTCTCTCGCCGCCGCGGGTGACCATCATTTCGTCTATAAGCCTTATTGCCTTCTTTACGCCGAGAGGGCTCTTAATCTTGACCATCATAGGCGTGCCGCGCATTGACTTGTTGTCGGTCGCGTCTACGTGGTGGTAAACGGAAACCGCGTACTCGTTGGGATCGAGAGCAAGATAGAGGCAAAGCGTCTTGCCGCGGATTTTAAATCTTGCGATGGTCTCTCTGCCCTTGTTGAAGCGCTCCGAGCCCCAGGCAACGTTGGAATTTACCTTCTTATAAGAAAGCAGTGCGGTCTTGACCTGACCGTAGTAAGTCTTCTGGTCGTCTGTGCCCTGAATTATTCTGGATATGAACGAACGGTTGAATTTCATCATCGATGCGAAATCCACTCCGCCGTCGCCCTCGACTTCAACGTCGATATCGACTTCCGCCTCTTCCTCGGCTTCTTCTTCAACCTCTTCCTCTTCGGGCTCTTCTATCTCTTCCTCAACCTCTTCTTCGGGTTCCTCGACAATCTCGGGTTCTTCTACGACCGCGACCTCTTCGACTACTTCCTCTACGGGCTCTTCAACTACCTCTTCGACAACTTCCTCTACCACTTCCTCTTCAGGTTCGGGTTCGGGCTCGGCGGTTGCCGCGACTATAACGCCGCTTAAAAGCAAATCTTTAATCTCCGCTATATCCTGCTCGACCTTATCGAAGCGCTCGGAATTTTCTCTTATTATCTCGCTCGAAACGTTTTCGGTAATCTGACCGAGACCTTCCTCGTCTATTACTATGTCGTAGTCGCCGCTCTCCTGATTTTCAACCAGCTTTTCGGTTACGCTGGCGGCGATAGCCTCGCCGTCCATAACGGGAGTTGCGGGAAGCGCGGGTATGATGCCCGCTATTACCTTGTCGGCTATATCGTCGGAATCTATCTCGGGAAGATAGTTTGAAAGAACCGCCGCCGCTTTGTCGGCAAGCACGTCTTCGTTTATATCCGCGTTTACCGAGAGCTTCTCGGAAATCTGACGCGCGAGCTCCTCGGCGTCTATTTCGTCAGCCGCGGAAGGCGCCATAAACGCAGGGCTGACCTTTTCGGCTACGGCAGCCGCAATGTAGTCGTAGTCGAGCTTGCTCTCGAGAGCTTCGGCAAGCGAATCGCATCCGTCGTCGTCCACGCTGATTTCAAACTGCTCGGGCGAAATCGAACCTACGCGCTTTGCAACGCAGTCGGCAATCTCGTCGGAGTCGATAGCACCGGCAAGGTTCTTGACGACGGCGTCCGCGATAAGTTCGTCGGAAAGCGAGAAGTTGAGACGGGAAGCAATTTCCTCGGCGAGCGCCTGCTCGTCGATATGCGTCTCCACGGCCGCAGGGGTAGCGGTCTCTTCTTCGCTCTTGAGCTTTTCGGCTATCATCTCGGCAAGGCGCTCCTCGTTTACCGCCGCTACTGGCTCGTATGCGGGAATGGCAATCTTGTCGGCAACCTTTCTCGAAAGCGCCTCGACGTCTATTTCGGCGGCTTCAGCCTGCATAGTTTCGGGTATTACTATCTGCTCGGCTACCTTTGCCGCAATGTAATCTGCGGATATGGGCTCCTGTACGGATACCGCGCCCGCAAGCTTCTGTGCGAGCGTATCGTAATCTATTTGCGCCTGAACGGCAACCGGCTCTCTTACGGGAACGACGTCCGCAATCTTCGATGCGAGAACCTGATAATCAATCTCTGCCTGAACGGGTACGGGCTCTGCCGAGGTGTAGGCAGTCTCGTCAGCCAATGCGGTAAGTGCGGGTACTCTTGCCGCAACCTTATCGGCAAGCGTCTCGTAATCTATCTCCTCCGCTACGGCCTGGGGAACGTAGAGCTTCTTTGCAACCGAATAGCCCAGTTCGTCGTAATCGACCTGAACGGGAGGCAGTTTGCCCGCGACCTTGTCGGCAAGCTTATCGTAATCGACCTCCTCGGCAACTGCCTGGGGAACGTAGAGTTTCTTAGCTACCGAATAGCCGAGAGCTTCGTAGTCTATATCCATAGGCGCGGCAACCGCAACGGGCGAAGCGTTGGCGTTCAGCTTCTCGGCGAGAGCGTCCTCGTCCAGACCGTTGTCGGGAATGATAATCTTCGCCGCCACGCGGGAGGAAAGATCGTCCACGTCAATTCCGGCAGGGGTTGCCGAAACCTTTTCGGGAAGCTTCTGTATCATTTTCGCAAGCGTGGTGCACACGCTCTCGAGCTGGGCGGAAACAAATCTTATCTCCTGTTTTAACTTAGCGCTCTCTTCGCTGAGTTTTTTAATTGCGGCGTCGTTACTCGAACCACCCGTAAGCTTATCCTCCATCTCGTTGACGGTCTGGGTAAGCTTTTCAAGTCTTAAAAGGATTACGTCCGCTTTCGTCATTCTTCCGTTTTTGTTGTCGCTCATGTTCCACCTCGGATATTAGTTTAACCGCCGCTATAACGGGCATTTGCCCGCTCGTCGGGATATATATGCCCACTAATTATAGCGCGGTTACAGGCATACTCATTATTTAGTTTACACTAAATTTATGCAATTGTAAATACAATTAAAGTATTTTTTTGACTATTTAAGTAAATTTTTTTAACAGTTTTAGTAAGCATTTTACATATTTTACCTGCGATTGCATTTTAATAACCAAAATGCTTGTGTATTTAATGGCAATCGTGTATAATAATTCCAATTTATACGGTTTTATACAAAATCTGCGTCGGTATTTATGCGCCGACCGAGAACGAACCGAATACACTGATTAAGTGAGGTATTAATTATGAGAGTTTACAATTTTGCCGCGGGTCCTTCCACCCTTCCCGAAGACGTACTTAAAACCGCTCAGGCGGAATTTCTTGATTTTGCCGGAACGGGTATGTCCGTCACCGAAATTTCGCACAGAGACAAGACCTATATGGCTGTCGTAGAGGAAGCCGAAAAACTCGTTCGCGAGCTTTTAAACGTTCCCGACGACTACTGCGTATTGTTCGTACAGGGCGGCGCAAGCACGCAGTTTGCGGCTATCCCCTTGAACCTTATGCACAACGGCGTTGCGGACTATATCGTAACCGGCAACTTCGCCAAGAAGGCTTGGCAGGAAGGTCAGATTTACGGTACCGCAAATAAAATAGGCGACAGCTCCGACAAGACTTACACCTACATACCCGACGTAGATAAGCTCAATTACACCGAAGGCGCGGACTACGTTCACATCACTTCAAACAACACCATTTTCGGTTCACGCTATTCCAAGTTCCCCAAGTGCAAAGCACCCTTAGTTGCGGATATGTCCTCGGAGATTTTTTCAAGAGAGGTCAACGTTTCGGACTTCGGCGTAATTTACGCAGGCGCACAGAAGAACCTCGCGCCCGCAGGCGTGACCATCGTCATCGCAAAGCGTTCTCTTATTCAGGAGCCTTTGAAAATCTGCCCCACTATGCTCAAGTGGAAAATTCAGGACGAGAACGGTTCGCTGTACAACACTCCCCCCGCATTCTCGATTTATATGGCAAACCTCGTTCTTCGCAACCTTAAAGCAAAGGGCGGCGTAAAGGCTATGAACGAGCAGGACGAGTACAAGGCGGGTCTTTTGTACGATTTCATCGACAACTCCAAGCTCTTCAAAAACAACGTCGAGCCCGAGTTCCGTTCGATAATGAACGTACCCTTCGTTACCGGCAGTGAAGAGCTTGACGCAAAGTTCGTAGCCGAAGCTAAAAAGGCGGGTCTCGTATCATTGAAGGGTCACAGAATAGTCGGCGGTATGAGAGCCTCCATCTACAACGCAATGCCCGTCGAGGGCGTAAAGGCTCTTATAGAGTTTATGAAGAAATTCGAAAAGGAGAACGCATAATGGCTAAGATATTAAAGCTCAACGCAATATCCCCCCTTGCCGAGCCCTATTTCAAGGGCTGTGAGTACGGCGACAACGTAGCCTCTCCCGACGGAATTATGGTTCGTTCGGCGCAGATGGCGGACTACGCCGCAGGCGACAACCTCCTTGCCGTTGCAAGAGCGGGTGCCGGTACCAACAATATCCCCGTTTCCGCTTACGCCGAAAAGGGCATAGTCGTTTTCAATACCCCCGGCGCTAACGCAAACGCCGTAAAGGAACTCGTTATATGCGAACTCTTCCTCGGCGGCAGAAAGATAGTCGACGCCATCGACTGGGTAAAGACCATAAAGGACGAGGCTGACCTTTCCAAGCTCGTTGAAAAAGGCAAGGCGAACTTCGTAGGCGGAGAAATTTCGGGCAAGACTTTGGCGGTTATCGGACTGGGCGCGATAGGTATCGCCGTCGCGAACGCCGCGCACGCTCTCGGAATGAACGTAGTCGGTTGCGACCCCTACCTCTCCACCGCCAACGCGCTTTTATTGAACCCCGCGGTCAAGCTCGTTGCAACACGCGACGAGGCCTACTCCGTTGCAGACTATATAACCGTTCACGTTCCCCTTACCCCCGAAACCAAGGGTATGTTCAACGCAGAGACGATTGCAAAGCTTAAAGACGGCGCGGTGCTTATAAACAATTCGCGCGGAGAGCTTGCGGACGGCGACGCGGTCGTAGCGGCGTTAAATTCGGGCAAGCTCGGAAGATATATCACCGACTTCCCTTCGAAAAATCTTATAGGCGTAAAGAACGCGATATGCGTTCCCCACCTCGGCGCAAGCACTCCCGAAGCGGAGGACAACTGCGCTGTTATGGCGGCGCGCCAGCTTATGGACTATATCGAAAACGGAAATATAGTAAACAGCGTAAACTATCCCGCGCTCAGCGGTCCCAAGACGGGTATTTCGCGTATCTGCATACACCATAAAAACGTTGCCAATATGATTGCAAGCTTTACCTCCGCGGTCTCCGCCGCAGGACTTAACATCGACAGTATGGCGGACAAATCGAAGGGCGACTTCGCTTACTGCATTATCGACGTCGACGGCAAGGCTGACGACAAGCTCGTCTCCGCAATGACCGCAATCGACGGCGTTATACGCGTAAGAGTTCTTTAATCAAAGAATAAAAACTTCTGCCTCCGTACATAATTTTAACGTACGGAGGCTTAATTTATGTCCAAACACAAAAACAAGGTTAAAAAACTGACCGAAGCGCAATACAACGAATATATAGCCAATCTTAAAGACAACGCCGCACTGTATAACGCGGACGGAAGCAAGTGCGTTCCGCCCGATATAGATATTCACGACGGCGATGACGAAAAGAAAAATAAATAACTTTAAGCGGGCGGCGCAATTCTGCGCCGCCCGCACTATTTTTAACTATCTTTCTTAAAGGAGTATGCAGATAACTCCGCCCTTCCCCTCGTTGACAATCCTCGTAATTGTTCTTCTCATCTTGCCCTTGGTGTCGTCGTGCATAGCGCTCACCTTTCCGTCCAGCCCCTCTTTTACCATACTTCTCAATGACTTACCGAAAAGCGCCGTGTTCCAGGTTGCCTGCGGGTCGGTTTCGAAGCCGTTCATTATGCCGTTTACCATATCCTCGCTCTGTCCCGCGTTGCCCATTATGGGACTTACTTCGCCGCTAACGTCCACCTTTACGACGTGATAGCTCGGCGCGGTCGCTCTAAGCTTTATACCGAGGTTCTGACCCTGCTTTACCACCTTGGGCTTATCGAGGCTCAAATCCTCGTCGTCGGGGCATACTATGCCGTAACCGTTCATCTTTGCGCACTCGAACGCGTCCTTGATTTTGTCGTAACTGCGCTTAGCTTCGGAAGCCGCGGCAACGTACTTCATAAGTCCGCCCTCGTCCGTGATGCTCTCGCCCGAAATCTCGGTGAGCATATCGAAGAGAACGCCGTCCTGCAATTCCACCTCGACGGTCACTCTGCCCGTCGCAAGCGATAAAGTCAAAGAGGGCTGACCCTGCCAGAACTTGCTGTTATCGAACGCCGCGTCGAACCTGTCGCAGTCGCGCATTATCGAGATATCCGCACTCACCTGGCGCACTCTGTCTAAAAGCTCGGAAATAGCCGAACTGTCCTCGGGCATTACCCTTATCCAGTCGGGAATTTTTACGTCTATTCCCGTTACGGGGAACTCGAACAGCACCGCGCGTAAAATTGACGAAAGCTCGTTTTCGTCCGCATGCTCGCAGTTTGCGGCAACGACCGCGCAGTCGTACTTGTTTTCAAGCTCGCTTTTAAGCGCAGTTGCGCTTCCCGAAGAAGGGTCGGCACAATTTAGTACTATGACGAAGGGCTTACCTATGCGCTTCAATTCGGCAACCGTCTTTTCCTCGGCGGGAATATAATTTTCGCGGGGGATACCCGTCACCGAACCGTCGCAGGTAACTAAAATACCTATGGTCGAGTGGTCGCGGATGACCTTTTCGGTACCTATCGCCGCCGCCTGCGTAAAGGGTATGGGCGTATCCGACCACATAGTGTTTACGAGCCTCGCCTTGCCGTCCTCTTCGAAGCCTGCGGCGCCCTCGACTGCAAAGCCTACGCAGTCAATGAGCCGCACGTCCGCCTCGGCGTTGCCGATATTGACCCTAGCCGCCTTTGCGGGTATGAATTTGGGCTCGGTAGTCATAACCGTTTTACCCGCCGCCGACTGAGGCAGTTCGTCTACCATTTCGGCTAATTTTTTATCCTCCGCATTGGGCAGGACAAGCTCGGTCATAAACCTTTTTATGAGCGTTGACTTACCCGTTCTTACGGGACCCACCACTCCTATGTAGATTTCTCCGCCGCACCTGTCGCGCATATCCTTATAAATATTATCGTCAAACATAAACCGCCTCCATTTTATCCGTAATTTATCCGTTACGCTTTATATTGTATTACGGCGGTTTGATTTTTATGACACAAGACAATTTCACGTCTTTAAACGACAAGCGGCGCGTTGCGATTTTCGCAACGCGCCGCAGATATTTTTTATCTTATCAGTCCTTAGCTTCGGTCATTTCCTTTATAAATTCGTCCATTTCCTTTTTGGTTTTGAAATTAGCGATATACATAGTGTCGCCCATTGCGCCCGAAAGCGCCTGGGGCACTCTGCCGATTATTTTAAGGTTTTCGCCGAACTTATCGCGTATATCCTGCTCGCGGTAGACGAAGTGCTTGAAATCTCTTCTGCCGACGAACGCACAGTAATATTTTTCACCGCACCCCTTTTCGCTCTTGTCGAAGGCTATCATATCCGCCCATATTTTATAAACGTCGGTAGAGTTTGCGTAGTTCATCATATCGGGGGAAATGCCGCCCGAGGGACGCATATTCACTTCGAGTGCAACCACCTCGCCCTTCTTACCGATATGCTGATCCTTCGTCAGTCTGAAAAATTCGAAGTGGACGAAACGGCTCTTGACGCCGAACGCCTTCAACGCCCTTCTGCCCGCGTCCTTCACGTCGTCGAACGGCTTATTCAATATATAGAATACGGAGTTGCCGTTGGTGTTCACGACGTCCATCAGAGACTGAGGAGTTACGTTGCCCGTCTCGAATATAGGCTCGCCCTCGGAGTTGACTATCGCGTCGTAGGAGTTGACCTCCGCCTCGATAAATTCTTCCATTATATATACAACGGGAAGCTTGAAAATAAAGAAATTTCTGAGCTCTTCGTCCGAAGAAATCTTATGCGTATCGTTCGCGCCCACGCCGTTGTCGGGCTTTACTATTACGGGATAGCCCACTTCGGCGATAAACTTTTTACAGGTTTTTTCGTCGGTCGCTATGCAATGGCGTGCAACCTTTATGCCCGCCTTTTTATAGCACTCCTTCATCTTGGATTTGAACTTTACCTTGGGCATATCCCCGATTTGCAGACCCGTCGTCACGTTGAAGTCGGTGCGAAGTCTCGCGTCGGTTTCGAGCCAATACTCGTTATTGCTCTCTATATAATCTATCTTCCCGTAGCCGAAGGCGAAGAACGCGACGGCGCGGTAAACCTCGTCGTAGTTTTCGAGCGAGGAAACCTTATAGTACTCGGTAAGACTTGCTTTTAACTCGTAAGAAAGATTGAAATAGTCGCAGTCGCCTATGCCCAAGACGTTGAAGCCGTTGTTTTTGAGCTCGCGGCAGAACCGCCAGTAAGTTTCGGGAAAGTTGGGTGAAATAAAAATAAAGTTTTTCATTTGAGTATCCTCCGCACGGCAAAGCCATGCCGTCAATCGTATTTTTCGGTACCGAATAAAACAGACGTAAAGTATGGAATTTCCTTTTCCCAGGAAGCTTCCGAGTGCGTACCGCCCAAAACGACGCGCGCGGTAACCGCCACTCCCTTTTCGCACAACACTTCGAACACTCGCCCGAACAGCGCTCTCTGCGGCGAGTGATTTTTGAACTCCTTCGTTCCGTAATCGGTAAAAAGCACGCAGTCGGGTGCAAATTTGGCTTTTGCGATAAAGTCGGGAATTTCCCCCTCCTGCACCCAGAGGCTGGGCGAGAGCGCCGCGCCGCTCGAAAAATATTTTCCGTATTTCGCAAGCGCGTAAAGCGTCATAAGTCCGCCCATCGAACTGCCCGCAATAAAGGTGTTTGTTCTGTCGGGAAGAGTGCGGAAATTTCCGTCCACACGACATTTAAAGTCGGTGACGAGCCAGTCCATATACTTCTTGCCGCGCCCGACTATTTTCCTTCCGTGGAAATTAAAGTTTACGGGCGAGTACTCAGAAAGCCGCATATCGCCCTCGTGATTGCACTCCACCGCCGCAACTATGACGGGAGTTTCCGTGCGGTCGAGGTATTCTTCAAGCCCCCAGCACTTGCCATAGGTCGCCTCGCGGTCTGTAAAGAGATTGTGCCCGTCGAACATATATAAAACGGGGTAACGCCTTTTCGGCTCCTCGTCGTAACCGACGGGAAGATAGACGTAAGCTGTCCGCTCCTTATCACCCGTAAGCGCAGGTATTGTGATTTTTTCGCGTATTACCATAAATAAGAGTAACCTTTATCAAGATAGATTATACCACCCGCGCCGCGCCAAATCAATAGCGCGGGAAAACTTTGTCGGCTTATTTGGTTTTCAAAAGCTTACCCAAGCCCTTGAAAAAGCGGCCGTTGCACATAAGAAGAAATCCCTCCGCCTGAACGGCGTTTAAATTCATAAACTGCATAAGCGTTCTTACGGGCAGATAGTCGAGCATCCCCGCCTTCATTTTATCCTTTGACTTCTTTGAACGCTTGGCAATATACCCGAACAGTTTTGCGGTAATTCCCTTGCAATACTTTAAGTCGGCAACCTGCATGTCGCCTGTTGCGGTCATACCTTTAAACGGCTTATATCCGCAATCGTCTGCCGTTATTCGGCTGTTATAATACTCCTCGTAAGTCTGCGCCGCTCCGCAGTCGGGGGCGGGCGTTTTGGTGTCGTACATCCCCTCGGCAATTACCGTTTGAGCGTTTTCGCGCAGGGATATAGCGTATTTAGCGCCAATTTCGTAACTCTTCGTCGTAGGGTTCCATATACGGAGAGTGTATTCGTCGTAGGCTAAAAACACTTCTTTTTGTTCCCCTGCGTTAAGGTACAGTTTTTTAAAGAGTTTAAGCTCGGCAAAACCCGAAACGAGGTTGGTGCGCGGCGCCTGAACGTAAATCTGCACGACGGTTGCGCCCGCCGCTTCGCCCGTATTTTTAACCTTTACGCGCACACCGCTTTCTTCAACGGCGAAATCGGAATACTCGAACTCCGTATAAGACAGTCCGTAACCGAACGGATATTTTACGGGCTTATTCAGCGCAGTATAATACTTATATCCGACGTACATACCCTCGGCAAAGTCGGTTTTATAAGGGCTTGAATTGTATACTTCCGCACAAGCCTCATCGCCCGTTTTTAAGGGATATGTTTCGGCAAGTCTGCCCGAGGGGTTGACCTTACCCGTAAGCGCGTTAAAGACCGCACCTGCGCCCGCCTGACCGCCAAGGTGCGCTAAAATAACGGCGTCGGCGTACTCGTCCCAGTCCGTTTCGACAGAACTGCCGCAGGTAAGCACGGCTATTATTTTCTTGCCCGTACTTTTAAGCGCCTTTAAAAGTTCGACCTGCACCTCGCTTATCTTTAAGTCCGTGCGGTCGCTGCCCTCCGCCTCGCGCCGTTCGTCAAGCCCTATACACACTATCAGCTTGTCCGCCTTATTCGCAAGCTTTACCGCGGCTTTTACAAGTTTCCTGCTGTAACCTCCGAAACGTTTATATCCCTTTGAAAAACCTACGAAAGACGGGTACTCTTTAAAATGTTGTAAAAGACTTTCAAGTCGGGTCGGGTTGACCTGCGAAGAGCCCGCCCCCTGATAGCGCGGTTGTTTGGCGAAATCGCCGAACAGAGCGACCTTTTCGTCACCCTTTAAAGGCAGAGCGCTTTCATTTTTCAAAAGCACTAAACACTCTTCTGCAACCTTACGCGCAAACTGCTCGTGATCCTCTATATTATAAGGTACGCGCGCGATATACTCGCTCGCGCGCGAGAAGTTCAAAATGCGGCGAACCGAGCTATCCAAAACCGCTTCGTCGAGTTCGCCGTTTTCCACGGCGGCGGTAATCGCCTTTGCGGACATTCTGCATATCGGCATTTCCAGATCCGCGCCCGCTTTAAGCGCCTTTACAGGGTCGTGGCTTCCGCCCCAGTCGGATACTACCACGCCGTCGAAGCCCCACTCACCGCGCAAAACGCCGTTTAAAAGGTAATCGTTCTGATTACAGTATTCGCCGTTTAACTTATTGTACGCGGTCATTACCGCGCCCGCCTTGCCCTGCTTTACGGCAATTTCGAAGCCCGTCAGATAGGTTTCTCGCAGGGTCTGTTCGTCCGCCCTGCCGTCAAAGTACATTCTTGCGTGTTCGCGGCAGTTTACGGCAAAATGCTTAACGCACGCCGTCACGCCCGTGGACTGCACACCGCGCACGAACGCCGCCGCCGTCTTACCCGAAAGTATAGTATCCTCTGAAAAATATTCGAAGTTTCTTCCGCACAGCGGACTGCGCTTTATATTAAGACCGGGACCAAGTAGCATAGAAACGCCCTGCGCGGCGGCTTCCCTGCCTATATGCGCGCCGACTTCCTCTATAAGCTCCTCGTCGAAGGAACACGCAAGCGCGGAAGCAGTCGGATAACAGGTTGCGGGCTTGGACGCTCCCATACCGAGATTGCTCGGACGCTTGTCCTGCACGCGCATACCGTTGGGTCCGTCCGAAAGTTTAACGGACGGCATACATATCTGCGGGCATTCCGCAGTATTCCAGAATCCCGCTCCCGTGACAAGCTTCGATTTAGTTTCCGCGTCTAATTGTCTGACGCCGTCGTTAAGTTCCATATCCGTAAAAAAGGGCGGCGCGTTTACACTGCGCCGCCCGTAAAAAGTTTTTATTCGTTTATCAGCGAGTACTGCGGACGGGTGGACTCGATTTCGTCCGAAGGCTGACCGCTTTCGGCGTTGATAGCCGATACCTTTATAGTCTCTCCGTTCGGCTGATTGTGCAGTCTGACGTAGACTATTTTGAGCGTGTTTTCAAGCTGTTCGAAATAAATACTCGTCTTGCTTGCTTCGTACAAAACGCCGCCGACGATGAAATCTCCGAGCTTTATACCGTTACCTAAATCGGGGTCCTGATTTATTGTTACGCCCTGATATATGAAGTCGACCGCAGAGACGTCTACGTCGGGGTTGACCGTGCTTACGTCGTCGTCACCGTCGGAAAGCGCGCTTGCGCCGAGGTCGAGATAGAGAAGGAACGAACCGCCGACGCCCGTCGTATCCGTGTTATCACGCATTATTACGAACTCCACGTTGCCCGCTTCGATATCGGCTTGCGACACCTCGTATTCGTAATAGAACAAAACGTTTGCGGGCAACTGTTGCTGTAAAACTTTATTTACATTGGTAATGGTATCATCGAAGGAAACCGTACCGTCTGCGTGTAACTGTCTTTCGATTTTCAAAAGAACGAAGTTCTGCATAGGAGTATCGGCATACATAACGAACCTTATCATACCCGCCTTGGCAGGCTTGAACCAGACGCCGTTGTTGGGGAGTAAAATACCGCCCATCATCTGATGGAAGGGACCGACGTCACCCGTAACACCCGTGGGTCTTGCATTACCCTCGGCGGTTTTGACCGTGACGTAGTTATCGGTAAAGTCGCTGTCGTGAGTTGCCTGAACTCTGTCCGCGAGAGTGCCCTCCGCCTGCTGTATTCTGTCGTCAGCCGTTCCCGTTATTGCGGTTGCAAGGTTATCCGCACTGCCAGTACTTGCCTGTATCTTGCTGTAACCGTCTTTTACGGCTACAAACTCGATTTCCGAGCCCCAATGACATATAAAAGTGACCTTTTGACCTGCGTCCGGACCCGTAGAATAAGTCAACTGTCCGTTCGAATTGACGTGATATGGTATTTTGTCGCCCGTAATATTGTTCGACTCGTCGAGAGCATACGCACCCGTAGACGTTACTGCGTAACCGCGCGTATCGACGTAGTATGCACCCTTTACGTATTGGGGTCTGGTACAGTTGGCGTCGGCATACAGTATGCCATCGTCGCCGAAATAAGCTATCGCCGTTTCTCCGTTGACAAAGTACCAGGTTTGCGTAGTATCCATAATATAACCGCCGTCGCCGTGCAGGTTATAGCCGTTCGAATCCGCGTAAATATCGTCGGTCGTGGTATAACGCCATTCGTCGTTGTACATAGCGTAGCCGTTGTCGTCTATCTTCGTAACCACCGCCGATCCGCTTTTAAGCACGTACGTCCAGATATTGCCCGCGGTTGCGGATTTACTTACCTCGTAGTACACGGGACCCCACTGACCGGGGCGCTTGTCGTAGAATATGTTCGTGTCTTTTGAATTGTAGTAGAAGCCCTCTTCGTTTACTGCGTATCCGTCCGCATCGAAGCCGTAGGGAGTAACTATTCTGCCGTTATCGTCTATCTGCTTGTTGCCGTTTTCGTCCACGCGGTAATATGCGCCGTTTTCATACTTTAAAAAGCTTCCTGCCGTCGCGGTATAATAGAAGCCGCTTGCATTGACTGCGTAGCCGTCCGCATCGTAACCGTATGGACGGATATACTCGCCGTCTACGAGTACGAGACTGTAGCCGTTTTCGTCGTAGTACTTACACGTTCCGTCCTTTTGGTACACACCGACGGTCGTCGTATAATACTGCCCTCCATCTTCGGTCAAAGCGTAGCCGTCTTCGTCTACGACGTATATAGGCGTATCCCAGCCCGCCGTCTTTATAACGTAGGTACCGTTCGCTCGCTTATAGAAGCCGTTTTCGTCCAACTCGTAGAAAGCGTTGACCGAGTATCTGTTTCCATTCTCGTCGAGGGCGTAACCGTTCGAATTTACTCCGTATATGGGAAGAGCCCAGCCTTCGAGCGCACTGACGTAGCGTCTCTCGTCGCCCTCAAAATTGAACAGGTAATTGTTTTCGTCTATAAGATTTTGGTCGACGTAGTAGCTGTAATCCTTGCCGCCCTTTTGAAGTATTGCCTGCCCCTGCGAATTGAGCGCGAATACGGGTGTATCCCAGCGGTTCGTATTTATAACGTAAGAATAGTCTTCGTTAAGCTTATAATTATTCTCGTCGGTAAGGTAGCCGTCGTAGGTGTATTTATGACCGTATTCGTCGATGGGATAGCTATATTGGTTTTTTGTATCGTAGGGGTCGGATTTCAGACCGACGCCGTAGGTATTGCCGTTCCAGGTAATCTGTCCGTGATACGACCAGGACGTATCAGTGAGCTGTTGCCAACGCCCCGCAGAGGGAACGGTCTGCGTATAGTCCGCCTGCACCCTTACCGTCGTAAACGAACCGGATTCGGTCGGCTTGAAATCGACAAGGTCTTTTATACCTTTCGGAAGATTTTCGAAGGTTGCCTGCGATACGGGGGCAAAGCCGAAGCCTACCTGATAGTCGGAATTTTGCCAGTCGTTCGGCTGAGTATACAGCCAGTTGGGAATTACCTTCAATTCGTACGGCGAGCCCGTATTTCCCTTTGCGTCCGTCGCATAATAATAGGTTCTGTCATCGCTGAGCGTGAGCGGCTTTGCGTAAGTAAGCTTCTTTTGCTGTATCTTTGTCTGATTGCCGAGGAAATAGCCCGTACTGTCGTTTGCCACTTCCTCGTAAGGCTCGGCATCGGAATAGTGATCGCCCGTCTTCGCAAAGGCAAGCTTGTCGCCCTTGGCAAGCGTCCAGTTAGAGCTTGAGTTATCCAGAGAAGGAAGTCTCCATGCGGCGGCATTCACAGTTAAAGTTTCGTTCTTTTTACATTCGGCTTTTCCGTACTTGGCAAGAGCTATGTTTTCCAGACGGCTGTACAGAATGGAAATATCGAACGTGTTGCCGAAATTTCCGCCCGCGCCGCTCGCGTCGCCGCCCAAGTGTCCGCCGCCCGTGACGGTTGAAGAAGCGCCCTCCGCAAGCTCGCCTAAAATGCTGTTGAAGGTCGAGTATTTAAGGCCGTCGCTTGCAACGAATATATCGAGTTCGGTGCCCTGCGCGTCACCCGAAACCTCGGTTGCAAGTATACCTATCGAGCTTACCACGCCCGAAACGTGTCCTACCGCAAGTCCCGCAACGCAGTTGCTCGCCGTCGAATAGGGCGCGTTGGTCACGGCAACTTCAACCAGGGGATTTGCCAAAATGAAATTCTGTATTCTCGTCTTATCTTCGGACGACTTATTTTCGGTAAAGCCGAAGAAGCCGACCGCTCGCGAGAACTGGAACCCCGCGTTATTCACAACGGGACAGCTCGTAAGTTTATCTCTGTTGGTCGTGACTTTAAGTCCCGAAATCGTATGACCTCTTCCGTCGAACTCGCCGATGAACGGCTCAGCGTCCGTACCGATAGGCGGTACCCACATATCGTCCATCTGAACGTCGCCGTCGAGGGCGAAGTAGTATTTATCGTTTCCGAACCTGCCCGTATCCTGCAACCACGCGAGGTTGTAAACGTGATACTTGTTGGTTATGGTGTACGGGTCGTCCTGCGTACCCGTGCCGCCCGCAAAGTAGGACGATGCGGAAGAGCCGCCGAACTTGTAATTCTTGTCGCGCAGGTCTTTTCCCATCCACGCAAAAGCATAGCCGATAGCAAACGCGGCAATCAAAATCGCAACTATTAAGTTTATAATGACTATGCTTTTCTTTTTCATATCAAGCCTTATTATTTGGTGTCAAGCCTTATTAAGCCGTTTCGTATTCCACTTTCGTCAGCACTATTCTTGCGTTGCCTGTCGCAAGCGTTGCAGTTTCACCCGCGGCGATTTCAACCGTAAGAGCAATTGCTTCCGTCTCACTCGTAGTACCGCTCTCCGAACCGAAGGTTGCGGTAGTAGCCGTTAAACTCGAACCGTTGTTATCCGAGCTTGCGTACAGATAAACCGTTACAGTCAGAGCCGACGAGCTGTTATTGGCAATCGAAACGGTCGTAGAATTGCTTCTCGTTACCCAGGCAATCGTGCCGTCGCTCAATTCATTTGCACGGGTACCCGAGCTTGCGGTAACTGCGATATTATCGTCGCTTGCGAGCGCGGTTATATTACTGTTCGTAGTTTCGGTGGGAGCCAGCGAACCCGACACCGTCTCGGAACCGCCGTCCGTTACGGTTACCGTACAGGTCGCCGTCTTGCTTCCGTCGGTTGTAGTTACGGTTATAGTTGCCGTACCTGCGGCAACCGCGGTTATCTTGCCGTTCGCGTCTACGGTTGCGACGCCCGTCTTGCTGGACTTCCAGGTAACGCTCTTATCCGTCGCGCCTGCGGGGGCTACCGTCGCAGTGAGCGTTTCGGTACCGCCGACCGTCAGAGTTGTTGAAGTCTTATTGAGAGTTACGCCAGTAACGTTTACGACCGCCTCTTCTACGGTTACCGTACAGGTTGCAGTCTTGCTTCCGTCGGTTGTAGTTACCGTTATGGTTGCCGTACCCGCGCCGACCGCGGTTATCTTGCCGTTCGCGTCTACGGTTGCGACGCTAGCTTTACTCGTTGACCAGCTTACGCTCTTATCCGTCGCGCCTGCTGGTGCCACCGTCGCCGTGAGCGTTTCGGTATCGCCGACCGTCAGGGTCGTCGAAGTCTTATTTAGAGTTACGCCCGTTACGCTGACGACCGCCTCTTCTACGGTTACCGTACAGGTTGCGGTCTTGCTTCCGTCGGTTGTCGTTACCGTTATGGTTGCCGTGCCCGCGCTGACCGCGGTTATCTTGCCGTTAGATACGGTTGCGACGCTAGCTTTACTCGTTGACCAGGTTACACTCTTATCCGTCGCGTCCGCTGGTGCTACCGTCGCGGTAAGCGTTTCCGTTCCGCCTACCGTCAGGGTCGTAGTAGTTTTATTAAGAGTTACTCCCGTTACGTTTACTACGGGCGTACCGACGGTCACGGTACAGGTCTGATTGACGCCGCCCGCCGACGCGGTTATGACCGCACTGCCGACGCCGCGCGCCGTAACTACGCCGTTCTCGTCTACCGTCGCCACCGAGCTTCTGTTGGTGGACCAGGTCACCGTCTTATCCGTCGCGTTCGCGGGATATACCGTAGCCGTAAACGCCTGCGTATCGCCTACGAGCAACTCCGCGCTCGTCGGGTTGATAATAATGTTGGTTACCGCTATTTCCTCTTCGGGAAGCGGGTCGGTGGGAGCCGTGAACGATAAGGTCATTCCGTTGACGGTTATAGTATAAGTACCCGTGCCGCCTTGCTCGGTGGTCGCGGTGTCGTTGGTTATTCTGTAACGGCTGTCGGTAAGTACGGGAAGCGTCAGATTGATTACCTGGTCGCAACTCTCCACCGCACAGGTCAGTACCGCCGTACCGGTTGCGGTCTTTGTGGGAAGTTTGGTTATTTCCGTTACGTACTGGTGCGTATGCGCGCCCTCGGATATCGTATAATCGACCTCTGTCGAAACCGTCTCGCCGCCGTCGGTAAAGGAAATCGCGGCGGTAAGGTCACCAACCCTGGTCACGGTGTCGATATCTATCGAAAGCCCTGCCGAGCCCTTGGATACCGACCTGACGGTACCGTCGGAATAGGTTACCTTGAATATCCACGTTGACGAGATTACGTCCACGCCCTGTTCCTGTGTAAAACGCGACGAAACGGAATCTTCGTTACAGATTTCTATACTTTGGGGAACCGCCGCTTCGTCGTCGTAGCCCTCTATGCCTATGGTGATGTCGCCGTCGAACACAAGTCTCGAAGTGAGCGAACCGCCGCCCTCGAGCATACGGGCGGACAGATAGGAAAACAGCGCGGGGTCGTAGTCCATAATTATGTACACCGTATTCTTATACGAGCTTTCGTCGTTTGCAACGGGCTGAATATCCGTAACACAGTTGATTTTGTAGTATTTGTCGTAGTTTTCGTTACTTCTCACGAACGGATAGGCGTCGCTTTGATCGAACGTAAAGTTTTCGTTCTCGCCGCCAACGTCGTGACCCGTCGCGTTTACGAGGAATACCGAATTGGAGAGCGGGCTCGAAAATTCTTCGCCGTCGCCCGACACCTGCAAATCGCTGTCGTCGGGACATTTTACGAATATGCGGTATTTGCTGTCGGAAATTCTCAGCTCGTATTTTATCTCGAACAGTATCGCCGTAGCGTACGTATCGTTGAGAATGTACGGACGCATCGAGTCGGTTTCGTCCTCTTCCAAAATACCCTCTTCGTTGTAATCGACTTCGAGCGGCTTGCCCATTTCGTCGTTGACGTTACCCGTAGAGGCTTTTTTATACACACTGCCGTCGGCGTTGAGATAATACGCGGTTACGTCAAGGTCGACAATACCGCCGTCACTAAGCTCTCCGCGCATACCGCTGCCGTCCACTTCGCGGGTCGTAGCAAACCAGGCGAGGCAAACGCCGATGCACAAAATGACGCTTGCCAGAAGCGCCGCTATAGCAACGATTAACTTTTTGGAAGCCCTTAACGCTGCCCGCATCGACTTATTCCCCCCTTTCATTTTGCGCGCAAAGTATATATTAATATATAACTTTACATTTGCGCACGTACTATTATAATATGGCATATTGCATTTGTCAAGACCGTTTAACAATTAAACTACACGGTTTATTTAACCAACGAAGTAAAATATGACCGTGTCCGAAATGCAAATTTTGAGTTTTTATGCGGAAAACAGGCGGTTTTATTCAACTATTATGTATAAAACCACCCCTGCTCAGGTTGACAAGAGGGCGTAAATATTGTAAAATATAAGGTAATAGTTTACAAAAAATAAAGTTGCGCGTACGATTTTTTCAGGGCGCGGAATAAGGAGATTACTCTACATGAAAATGCAGGGCGCAGACATCTTAATCAACTGTCTTTTGGAACAGGGCGTAGACACGATTTTCGGTTATCCCGGCGGTACCGTTCTCGACATCTACGACGCCCTTTACAGAAACGGCAGAATAAACCATATACTCACCGCCCACGAGCAGGGCGCGGCGCACGCCGCAGACGGCTATGCACGCGTGACGGGCAAAACGGGCGTATGCTTTGCAACCTCGGGACCGGGCGCAACCAACCTCGTTACGGGAATTGCGACCGCGTATATGGACAGCGTTCCTATGGTAGCAATAACGGGCAACGTGGCTCTTTCCAACCTCGGCAGAGACTCCTTTCAGGAAGTCGATATCGCAGGCATTACGATGCCCATAACCAAGCACAATTTCATAGTCAAGGATATAAGCGAGCTCGCCGACACGGTGCGCCGCGCATTTTATATTGCGTCGAGCGGCAGAAAGGGTCCCGTACTTATAGACGTGCTTAAAAACGTGCAGACCGCGGAGTGCGACTACGAGCCGGCATCCCCCTTCGGGCTGAAGCCGGTTCAGTTAAACGAGGAAAAAGTTAAGCAAGCGGCGGCTATTCTAAACGGTGCGAAAAAGCCCCTTATTATGGTCGGCGGCGGAGCGGCGGCAAGCGGCGCGTCCGAGGTTATTTATAAGCTCTCCGAAAAGCTGAACGCGCCCGTCGCGTACACCCTTATGGGCAAGGGCGTCATCTCCGACAATGAGAAATTCAATCTCGGTATGATGGGTATGCACGGCACGGTTACCGCGGCTAAAGCGGTTATGGAGAGCGACTGTATTTTAGCGCTCGGCACCCGCTTTTCGGACAGAGTTGCCCTCAATCGCGACCTGTTCGCAAACGGCAAAAAAGTCATTCACGTAGACATCGACAACGCCGAATTCAACAAGAACGTACCCGTAACCCTAACCGTACTCGCCGACGTAAAGCCGTGCGTCGAAGCGCTTTTGAATACCGTTTCAAAAAAGGACGGAGAATGGCTTAATCACGCCATATCCCTGGGCGAAGGCGTAAAAATAAGCGATTGCAGGGCTTACGAGATACTGCGTTGCGCCTCTTCGCTTGCGGATAAGGACAGTCCTCTTATTACCGACGTAGGTCAGCATCAGATGTGGGCGGCGCAGATATATCCCGTCGAAAAGCCCAAACGCTTCTGTACGAGCGGCGGGCTCGGCACAATGGGCTACGGCTTGGGCGCGGCGATAGGCGCCGCGTTCGGAACGGGCAAGCTCAGCGTCCTCGTTACCGGCGACGGCTGTTTCAATATGAATTTAAACGAGCTGTCCACCGCCGTCACGCAGGGCGTTCCTATGGTAATTCTTTTAATGAACAACGGCGTTCTCGGAATGGTCAGACAGTGGCAGAAAATTTTCTATAACCGCAGGTTTTCACAGACCACTTTGGAGAAGAAAACAGACTACGTAAAATTCGCCGAAAGCTTCGGCGCAAAGGGCGTACTTTTAGACAAGAACGATGACGTAAAAGAAAAGCTTACCGAGGCGTTCTCCTACGCACAAAATAACTCCTGCCCCGTTCTCGTAGACTGCCGCATTTCGGGCGACGACAACGTACTGCCTATGATTAAGCCGGGCGCGACCTACGATACCCAGCTTCATAAAATGGAGGACAAGTAAATATGGATGAACAGATAAAAAAATATACGATAGGCGCACTCGTTACCAACAAGAGCGGCGTAATAACGAGAATTACGGGACTTTTCGCAAGACGCGGATACAATATCGACAGCCTGTCGGTATGCGCTACCGAGGACCCCAACCTCTCGCGTATGTCCATAGTCCTCATCGGCGACGAATACGCGCTGTATCAGATGATACGCCAGTTGGACAAGCTTGAGGACGTCAAGAAAATAGGCTGTGCGAACGAGCTCGACTGCGTATGGCGCGAACTGCTTTTGGTAAAGGTCGAAGCCCCCGCCGAAGCGCGCGCTCAGATTACTCTTATCAACGAGATTTACAAAGCAAAGGTTGTAGACCTTTCCATAGACACTATGATTTTGGAGCTTACGGGCGACCCCGACAAGGTTGACGCCTACCTTAAAGTCATCGAGCCGTTCGGCATACTCGAAATGCAGAGAACGGGCGTAAGCGTGATTGCAAGAGGCAGACATACTTTAAAGGACAGAGACTGCTACGGCGACCACATAAATTAAATAAGGAATTTTTTATGAATAATATATTTTCAAACGGAAACGATATGGCTTCACAGCGTTCGCTTTTAAGAGCGCTCGGCTGGACGGACAAGGAGATGAACAAGCCAATCGTCGGAATTATCTGTGCGCAGAGCGAGATTATCCCCGGACATATGCACCTGGATATGATAGCGAGAGCCGCCGCCGAGGGTGTCATCTCCGCGGGCGGTAAGCCTGTAATACTCCCCTCCATCGGAGTTTGCGACGGTATAGCAATGGGTCACGCGGGAATGAGGTACTCCCTTCCCTCGCGTGAGATAATCGCCGACAGCGCGGAGATACTTCTGCGTGCGCACGGCGTTCAGGCGGCGGTATTTATCGGCAACTGCGACAAGATAATCCCCGGTATGCTTATGGCGTCCGCGAGGGTGAATATCCCCTCGGTATTCGTTTCGGGCGGACCTATGCTCGCGGGCCGGGTTCACAAGAAAAAGACCTCTCTTTCGACTATGTTCGAGGAGGTCGGCGCATATAACGCGGGAAAAATTACGGCAGAAGAGCTTAAAGACTTCGAATGCAACGCCTGCCCTACCTGCGGCTCGTGCAGCGGTATGTTCACGGCAAACAGCTTAAACTGCCTTTGCGAGGCGCTTGGAATGGCGTTACCCGGTAACGGCACTATCCCTATGGTCTATAGTCAGCGTCTTGCGCTCGCCAAAAACGCGGGCGAGGCGGTTATGAACCTTTTGGAAAAGAATATCCGCCCGTTAGACATAATGACACCCGAAGCGTTCAAAAACGCCGAAACGGTGGATATGGCTATAGGCGCCTCCACCAACACCGTTTTGCACCTGATTGCAATAGCTCGCGAGGCGGGACTTACGGCGGAGCAGATTTCCATAGACCATTTAAACGAGATAAGCGAAAGAACTCCCAACCTTTGCAGACTTGCACCCGCAGGCGAACACTATATAGAAGAGCTCAACGAGGCGGGCGGCATTTCGGCGGTAATGAAGGAGCTGTACGACAATAAGCTTTTAAACGGCGAAGTTATGACCGTCGGCGGCAAACCTTTAAAGGAAGTAATCAAAAACGCGGTCAACCGCGACGAGGAAATAATAAGACCTTTCGATAACCCCTACTCCAAGCAGGGCGGTCTTACAATTTTGAAAGGCAACCTCGCAAAAGAGGGCAGCGTAGTCAAGAAGTCGGCGGTCGACCCCAAAATGCTCAAGCACAGCGGTCCCGCCCGTTGCTTCGACAGTGAAGAGGACGCAATGCTCGCCATTTCGGGCGGCAAGATAAAGTCGGGCGACGTCGTAGTTATCCGCTATGAAGGGCCGCTCGGCGGACCGGGTATGAGAGAGATGCTTACCCCCACCTCCGCCATCGTCGGCGCGGGTCTCGGCGATACAGTCGCACTGATAACCGACGGAAGATTTTCGGGCGCAACGAGAGGCGCGGCAATAGGTCACGTCTGCCCCGAAGCCGCCGCGGGCGGACTTATCGGCATTTTAAAGGACGGCGACGTCATAGATATAGACATACCCGCCTGCTCGCTCTCCGTCCGTCTGTCAGACGAGGAAATCGCAAAGAGATATTCCGGGTTCACCCCTTTGAAAAAGCCCGTAAGCGGCTATCTCTCACGTTACAGAAACAGCGTTACCTCTGCCTCGGAAGGCGCGGTATTTAAGAAATAATATTATGAAAGAAAATATAAAATTCGAAGTTGACGGCGACATATCCGCCGTCGAATGCGACGTTTGCGACGCATTTTTGAAAATTGTCGGCACTCAGGACGAAAAGTGCGCCGCGGAATTTCCCGACGCCAAAAACGTCAATGCGGGCGCAAAGGACGGAACGCTTTTTATAAGTCAGAGAAAGCGCAAAATCTTTTCGGGCAAGCAGACTGTTACGCTGTGCGTTCCCGCTCACACCGTTCCAACTCTTAGGTTCAGCGCGAAAAATTCCAACCTCGAAATGAGCGGCGGCATCTACGCCGACTTTTCGTTGAACGCCGAGAGCGGCGAAGTAAAAATTTCCGACTGCGTATTCGAGAGCCTTGAAATAATAGGCGGCGACATCGACGTCAAGATTATAAACTGCACGGTCAAAAACCGACTTTATATAAAGCTTGACAAGGGCAGTATACTCACAGAAAAAAGCTTCGCCACGCGGTGCGAGTACCGCATACGCCACGGCAACGTGGGGCTCATCGATACGACGGCTAAAGAGTGCGTCGTGGAAACCAGGAAGGGCAACGTCACCGCCGAAATGCACGGCAGTGAAGAGGATTTCAATTACTCGGTACAAACCAAGGACGGCACGGCTAACCGTTCGGACAAACAGAGCGACGGTGCAAAATACGGCGTCGAAATTTATTCGGGCGAGGGCAACGTGGTACTTGAATTCAATCAGGAATGCCAACCCGATATAACCGACGAAAAGGAGACCGACTGACTATGGGTATGACTTTATCACAGAAAATACTTGCCGCTCACGCGGGACTTGACAAGGTGACGAGCGGACAGCTTATTTCGGCAAAGCTCGATTTGGTTCTCGCAAACGACATTACAGGCCCCGTCGCCATAAACGAATTTGTAAAGTCGGGAACCGAGCGCGTTAAGGCAAGCGACAAAATCGCGCTGGTTATGGACCACTTCGCCCCCAACAAGGATATAAAGAGCGCGGAAAACTGCAAGGTATGCCGTACATTTGCCAAAGCGCAGAATATAGAACATTTTTACGACGTCGGTAAAATGGGCATAGAACACGCCCTGTTACCCGAACTCGGACTTGTCGGCGCGGGCGACCTCGTCATAGGCGCGGACAGCCACACCTGTACTTACGGCGCACTCGGCGCGTTCTCCACTGGCGTTGGTTCCACCGATATGGCGGCGGGTATGATTTCGCAGACCTGCTGGTTCAAGGTGCCCGCGGCTATCAAATTCGTTCTGCACGGAAAGTTCAGTAAATTCGTCTGCGGAAAGGATTTGATATTACATATTATAGGGTTAATCGGCGTGGACGGCGCACTTTACAAGTCTATGGAGTTTTCAGGCGACGGCGTAAAGAGCCTTACTATGGACGACAGGTTTACCGTCTGCAATATGGCTATCGAGGCGGGCGCGAAGAACGGCATATTCCCCGTGGACGAGACCGCCCTCGAATATATGAAGGGCAGATTTAAACGCCCCGTCAAAATTTACGAGGCGGACGCCGACGCGGAGTACGAAAAGGTGTACGAGATAGACTTGTCGACCATTAAGCCGACCGTATCCTTCCCCCACCTTCCCGAGAACGCGAAAACTCCCGAGAGTTGGGGTAATATCGAAATCGACCAGGTTGTTATAGGCAGTTGTACGAACGGGCGCATTTCGGATATGAAAGCCGCGGCTGAAATTTTAAAGGGCAGAAAAGTTAAAGACAGCGTACGCGCCATTATCATTCCCGCGACGCAGTCGGTATATAAGCAGTGCGCCGAAGAGGGCTTGATTTCAATCTTTATCGACGCGGGCGCGATAGTTTCCACCCCCACCTGCGGTCCCTGTCTCGGCGGATATATGGGCATACTCGCCGAAGGCGAGAGAGCCGTCTCCACCACAAACCGCAATTTCGTTGGAAGAATGGGTCATACAAAGAGCGAGGTCTATCTCGCCTCTCCCTACGTCGCCGCCGCAAGCGCGGTGTTAGGGAAACTTGCAACGCCCGAAGAGCTTTAAAAAGGAGAAAAAACCTATGGTTTTCAAATACGGAAACGACGTCGACACCGACGTCATTATCCCCGCAAGATATTTAAACGACCCCTCAGAAAAGGCGCTCGCCTCCCACTGTATGGAGGACATCGACGCGGACTTCGTTAAAAAGGTTAAGACGGGCGACGTAATCGTTGCGGGCGACAACTTCGGTTGCGGTTCTTCGAGAGAGCACGCGCCCCTCGCCATCAAGGCAAGCGGCGTTAAAATGGTAATAGCAAATTCTTTTGCGAGAATTTTCTACCGCAACGCGATTAACATCGGTCTGCCCATTTTGGAGTGCCCCGCCGCGGTCAAAGAAATTTCCGCGGGCGACGAGGTCGACGCCGACCTTGAAAAGGGTATTATCTACGACAGGACGACGGGAAAGTCTTTTCAGGCGGAACCCTTCCCCGAATTCATTCGCGCCATTATTGCCGACGGCGGACTTTTGAAGCATCTTGCAAAGAACTGACGCGCATATAAGTTTTAGAAATTTACGGAGCTAAATATGAATTACAATATAGTGGTACTCGACGGAGACGGCATAGGTCCCGAAATCTGCGCAGGCGCGATTAAGGTACTTGAAAAGGTCGGAGATAAATTCGGACATGAATTCAATTTTACGCACAAGCTTATAGGCGGCTGTGCGATAGACGCGTGCGGCACTCCCCTTCCCGACGACACCGTCGCCGCCTGTCTTGCAAGCGACAGCGTTCTTTTGGGCGCGGTAGGCGGTTATAAGTGGGACAATTTGCCCGTGGATATACGCCCCGAAAAGGGACTTTTGGGCATAAGAAAAGCTATGGGACTTTACTCTAATATCCGTCCCGCAAAGCTTTGGAAGAGCCTTACAAGCGCCTCCCCCCTCAAAAAGGAACTAATCGAAAACGGCGTTGAAATTATAATAGTCAGAGAGCTTACCGGCGGCATATACTTCGGCGAACGCGGCAAAGGCACCGGCGAAATGGGCGAATACGCCTGGGATACCGAAAAATACTCGGTCAGGGAAATCGAGAGAATTATGCGTATCGCGTGCGAGCTTGCTCTCAAGCGTTCCAAAAAAATAATCTCTGTTGACAAAGCCAACGTGTTGGAGAGCAGCAGACTTTGGAGAAAGACCGTCCACGAATACGCGGCGAAGAATTATCCGCAAATAACCGTCGAGGATATGCTCGTCGACAACACCGCTATGCAGATAGTCAAGAACCCCTCGCAGTTCGACGTGGTAGTCACCTCTAACATTTTCGGTGACATCTTATCCGACGAGGCGGCGCAGGTTACGGGCAGTATCGGTATGCTCGCCTCCTCCTCTTTGGGCGACGGCACGAGAGGACTGTACGAGCCTATACACGGCTCTGCGCCCGACATTGCTGGCAAGGATATAGCCAACCCCATAGCGACGGTTTTAGCGGCGGCTATGATGCTTCGCGACAGCTTCGATTTAACCGAAGAGTACGCGGCAATCGAGAACGCGGTAGCACAGGTTTTAGACGAGGGCTGGCGCACCTCAGACATTATGGAAGAGGGCAAAACTAAGGTCAGCGGAAGCAAGATGGCGGAGCTTCTGGCAGAGCGAATATGATTGAAGAAAACGTAAAAAACTTACTTGAAAATTTCCCCGAAACCAATCAGTTCGGGGAAAAAGTTATTCTGGTAGCGGCGGTGAAAACGCAGACCGTAGAGGCGATTAACCGCGCCATATCCGCGGGTATAAGCGTTATAGGCGACAATCACGCTCAGGAATTCAGGGATAAATACGACTTTATCGAGGGCAATCCCGAGCGCCATTTCATAGGTCACTTACAGACCAACAAGCTCAAATATCTTATCGGCAAAGTCGACCTCTACCACTCGGTGGACAGATTGGAGCTTGCCGAGGAAATTTCAAAGCGCAGTGTAAAAGCGGGCGTTATTTCGAGCGTTTTATTGCAGGTAAATATCGGCAACGAAGAGACCAAGTCGGGCTTTGATTTAAACCGCATAATAGACGCTTACGCCGAAATTATTAAGTTGCCGAATATTAAAATCAAAGGGCTTATGGCTATGCTTCCCGACGTCGAAGATACCGCCCTTTTAAAAGAGCTTGCAACCAAAATGAGGCAAAAGTTCGACTATCTGAAATCGTCCGACCCCGAGGTCAAATATCTGTCTATGGGTATGAGCGGCGACTGGCGGCTCTGCGTCGAATGCGGCAGTAATATGGTGCGCCTCGGCACCGCCATATTCGGGAAACGCAATTACAATTGAACACCACCTTTAATCAGACCCTGCTAAGGCAGGGTCTTTTTTTGTTTCTTATGTAATATTTTATTATGACAATTTAATTGCATTATATATAAATGGGTGGTATAATGGTATATGGTGGAATATAATTGTCCGCCTTTACCTCAGGAGAAAATTATATGGTTATCGCAATCACCGGTACGACCGGCAATATGGGCGAATATTTTATGTGGGCGCTGAACGGCAGTCCGCAGTCCGTAGATAAAGTCAAAATACTTTGCAGAAGCAAATCCAAGGCTGACAAGCTTTTGAAAAAATATAAGGAGATAGCCGCAAAGACCGAAGTCGTTTTCGGCGATATTTCCGACCAGGACGCGTGCGTCAGACTGGTATCAGGTTGTGAAATAGTTTTCAACCTATGCGCGGTCATCCCCCCTATCGCGGACTCCAATCCGCAGGCGACGATTGCCTGCAACGTTACGGGAGTAAAAAACCTTATCGCCGCGATAGAGGATATGGAGACCCAGCCCGCTCTCGTTCACATTTCTTCGGTCGCCGTATACGGCAACAGATGCGGCGAACATATCTACGGCAGAGTAGGCGAACCTTTGGTTTCGGGTCCCTTCGAGCTGTACTCCGCAACCAAAATTTTAGGCGAGTACGCAGTCTTACAATCGGGCGTGAAAAAGTGGGCTGTTTTGCGCCAGACGGCAATCTACCACTACAATATGTTTGCCGACAACATTAAAGACGGCCTTATGTTCCATACCCCCCACCTTGCTCCGCTCGAATGGGTTACGGTAAAAGATAGCGGCAGACTTTTATTAAATTTGTTAAACGGCTTTGCGGACAACTCGCTTCCGCAGACCTTCTGGAAACACGTCTACAACATAGGCGGCGGTAAGTCCACGAGGGCTTACGGCTACCAGACCTACGATATGGGCTTTAAAATTATAGGCGGCGGCTTTAAGGACTTTTTCAAGCCCTGGTACAACGCGACCCGCAACTTCCACGGTATGTTCTATACCGACAGTGACGACTTAGAAAACTTACTGCATTTCCGCAGTCAGTCGGCCGACGACTACTGGAAGGAAATGGCGGATACGCACAAGATATTCAAAATGGGAAAAATAGTTCCCAAGGGCTTACTTGCCGCTATGGTCATAAAGCCTCTTTTAAAGGACGAAAACGCGCCCGCCCACTGGATGAAGCTCAAAGACGAAGCGAGAGCGGAAGCATATTTCGGCGGCTTTGAAAAATTCGAAGCTCTTAAAAATCTCAAATGGTCGGATATTAACCTTCCCACCGAAATCCCCGACCCCGTTAAAATGACGCACGAACAGAACGTCGAGGCGTACGGTTACGATATTTCAAAGAGCGACGGCGAAATTACCGTCGACGATTTGAAGACGGTTGCCGAAGCGCATGCGGGCAAGCTCTTAACCCCCGAACGCTTTTCGGGCGACTTATACGAAAAGCTTGACTGGCAGACCGTGGACGGCGATATCTTTTCGGCAGACGCGCACGCGGTTCTGCGCGCTGGACACTGGGAACACGCGCTGTACCACTCCTACCGCTGGGAATTCGATAGACTCGCAAAGACCGACAAGATTTTTGCGCGCATATGGTACGACAGTCACGGCGAGGACGAAAACAACGTCTATCTTTTCGACGGCGACTTCAAAGCGCACGTCGGTAAAATCAACGAAGTGAAACTCAAATGAAGATAGCTCTGTTTTGTTTTTCGGCGACCGGCAACACGCAAAAAATTGCCGACCTTTATAAAGAACAGTTCTCCCTTCACGGCGCGGAGTGTTCGGTCTTTCCCATTCCTCTTAAAGAAGAGGTCGATTTTTCCGCGTACGATATGATTGGTATAGGCTATCCTATCCACTCCTTCAACGCACCTCAGATTGTTTTAAAGTTTGCAAAAAAGCTTCCCAAGCGCGGCAAAAACGACAAGCTTAAAACCTTTATTTTCAAGTCCTCGGGTGAGCCCGTGAAGATGAGCAGGGTTTCCTCTTTAAAGCTCATAAAGTTATTAAAGAGACGGGGATATGCCGTAACCAACGAATATCAGTACGTTATGCCGTACAATATGATATTCCGTCACACAGACCATACTGCGTACGTAATGTGGGAGACGGCTAAAAAGCTTGCGCCCGTCGACTGCGCCGAAATCTTAAGCGGCGATACGCACCTCGAAAAGAAAATGTTCTTAGGCGGCTTCTTCGCGTGGTTCCTGCGTTGCGAACACTGGGGCGCACATATCATCGGCTGGGGTTACAGAGTAAAGAAAAAGGACTGTATTTCCTGCGGTAAATGCGCGAGGGGCTGTCCCGTCGATAATATAAAAATGGTCGACGGCAAACCCAAGTTCGGCGGACACTGTATGATATGCGCGAAGTGTTCGTTCAACTGCCCCACAAACTGTATAAACATAGGACTTTTAAACGGCTGGAAGGTCAACGGGGCGTACTCCTTTAAAGACGGCGACCCCGACGAGAAGAACGGTCACGAAAAATATTGCAAAAAGGCTTACGACAGATATTTCAAACAAGCGGAAGAACGCATAGCCGCTTTTAACGGGGAAAATATCAATGACCAAAACAATTAAAATCTGTTATATAGGCGGCGGCTCCAAGCTGTGGGCGAGGGTCTTTATGAGCGACCTGGCGTTAGCCGACGGACTTGCGGGCGAGCTTGCTCTCTACGACATTGACAGGGAAGCCGCGGTGCGAAACGCCAAGATAGGCGGCTATATCAACCGCGACCCCGCAACCAAATCAAAGTTCGATTACGTCGTATACGATAAATTGGACGACGCGTTAAAAGGCGCGGACTTCGTAGTCCTATCTATTCTGCCCGCCACCTTCAAGGAGATGCGGAGCGACGTGCACGCTCCCGAAAAATACGGCATATATCAGTCGGTCGGCGACACCGTAGGACCGGGCGGCGTTCTGCGCGCTATGCGCACCGTTCCTATCTATGAAGACTTTGCAAAACGCATTAAAGCAATCTGTCCCGACGCGTGGGTTATAAACTTTACCAACCCGATGAGCATTTGCACCAAGACGCTGTACGACGTCTTTCCCGAAATCAAGGCGTTCGGCTGTTGTCACGAGGTCTTTCACGCGCAGGAGTTTCTCGCGTGCGTAGCAAAAGAGATTTTAAACCTCGACATTACGCGCGAGGATATGTACACCGACGCCTGCGGTATCAACCACTTTACCTGGATAACCGAGGCAAGATATAAAGATATTGACCTTCTCGCTCTACTCCCCGAATTTATGGACAAGTTTTTCGAGGAGGGCTATTCGGAATTTCCGAACGACAGGTTCGCCTTCCGCAAGGACTGTTTCCAGTACGGAAACAAGGTCAAAATGGACCTTTTCAAAAAACACGGCGCGCTTGCCGCGGCGGGTGACAGACACCTCGTGGAGTTTATGAACAACTCCTATTATCTCAAAGACAAAGAGACCGTAAAGAACTGGGCGTTTAATTTAACCTCGGTCAACTGGCGCGAAAACGACCAGAGACAGAAGATTGAAGAAAGCATAGAAATGGCTGAGGGCAGAAAGCCTTTCCCCGTAGTCAAATCCCAGGAAATCGCGGTAGATTTGATGAAGGCGGTAATGGGCTTCGAAACGATAGTTTCAAACGTCAATATGCCCAACAGAGGTCAGATGCCGCAACTGCCCGAGGGCGCGATAGTCGAGACCAACTGCGTATTTTCAAACGGACAGGTAAAACCCGTTACGGCTAAGCCTCTTCCCAACTCGGTACTCAATCTCGTTTACAGAAACTGCGAAAATATCGAGCTTACCTACGAGGGTATAAAGGAAAGAAACCTTCAAAAGCTGTATCTTGCTTTTATGAACCAGCCCCTCTGCTCTTCTCTAACTTACGAACAGGGCAGGGAACTGTTTAAAGAAATGTGCTTAAACACCAAAGAATATCTCACCCCTTATTTTAATTTAAAGGAGCTTTGAAATGGACAATACTTCAAGCGAAATAAAAGAAGTTTACGCTCTTATTGCGTCGACGCTTGAAAAACTTAAAATGGAGTACGTCAAAAAAGAGGACGAATTTTCTTATCTTACCTCCGTAAAGGGTAATCTGATGATACCCCTGCATATTATCGTTTCCGAACAAACGGGCGTAATCGGTTTCAGCGCCTACGCCCCCTTCGGCGTTCCCGACGAAAGAAAAGTGCATATCGCCCTTGCCGTTGCTAAGGCAAATATGAAAGCACTTGACGGTTGCTTCGAATACAATGCGGCGGACGGGTCGCTTCTGTTTTATTCGACCGCCTATTTCAAGGGTTGCGCAGTAGAGAGCGGACTTGTACAATACAAGATTTTATCGGTCTGTTCAGCGATGAACAGACTCGCCGCCGCCTTCAAAAAAATCTGCGACGAGGATATGAGCGAACAGAGCGCCGTTAAGCTTGTAGACGAGGTGAAATAATGGAAACTTCCGCTAAGAAACTTTCAGAGAGAGAATTTAATAAGCTATTGAAAGTTATGACTGCCGCGAAAATGCAGTACGATTTGGAGGACGGCAAAAACGTTGCGGTGTTCGGTATCAATATCGACAATATGCCGACGGTTTTCCGTATCTCCTGCGACGAAGAACGCAATATGATGACGCTGTGCGCAACTCTGCCGTTCACCATTCTGCCCCACTTCACCGCCGCCGCGGCGGTTGCCGTTGCGGAGCTCAACTATAAGCTTGCGGACGGACACTACAACTTCGATACGGATGACGGCAGGCTCTACTTTTACATAACGCTCTGCTATGCGGACTGCCTGATATGTGAAGAAGTTTACGAGAGATTTATAGCTCTTCCCCTTCAGGTCATTCACGAGAGCGGCAAGTCGCTTGCAAAGATTACCTCCGGTAAGTACAGTTAATATAAAACAATCACATAATTTAATGCCCCCGAAAGTTTTAAAACTTTCGGGGGCTTATTTTCAGTTCGCAGTTCTTTTCGCACCTTTTTTAATCGTGCGCTTTGCGGGACGAAGTTTGACCGCCGTCCGCTTGCCGTCCTTTGAACGAACAAGCCTTGCAAATACTTTATAGATTTCGCCGAACGCGATAACCGACAGGGACGCGCCGAAAGATAAGAGCCACAGTTTAGCAGGCAGGCGCACGAGTCCGAACGCCGAGGCAAGCGGCGAAAAACAAAGTCCCACGTTTACGAGTACTCCCACCGCCACGGTTATTAAAAGCACCTTATTGGAAAGAATTCCTTTGAACGCGCTCCGCTCTCCCGAACGCACGCTGAAAGCGTGGAACAGCTCGGCAAAGGACATCGTCAAAAACGCAACGGTAACAGCCTCCTGACCGCCGAAATTGAACAGCGTATATGCGTATGCGCCCATAATTGCCCCGGTAATATACAGCGCCGAACAGAAAACGAAGATTAGCGACCGTTTTGAAAACAACGCTTTCTCCGCCCTTATCGGGAGATGGTTCATTTCGTCTCCGCTACCCTTTTCCACACCCAGCGCGAGCACGGGGAAGGAGTCTGTTATAAGGTTTATCCAGAGAAGCTGTGTAGACGGCATAAACGCGTAACCTATGAACGCAAAGGTTGCAATGACGATTGCAAGCACCTCGGCAAGGTTGGTGGCAATAAAGAAGTCTATGGTCTTTTTGACGTTGGAGGATATTCTGCGTCCTTCCTTGACCGCCGTGACTATGGTCGTAAAATTGTCGTCGGCAATTACCATATCCGCAACCGACTTGGTGACCTCGGTTCCGCTCTTACCCATAACCAGACCGATGTCCGCGCTCTTTACGGACGGCGCGTCGTTCACGCCGTCGCCCGTCATCGCGACCACCTCTCCGTCCGCCTTTTTGAGATTGACTATAACGTTCTTATGTCTCGGCGAAACGCGTGCGAACACCCTGCCCTTTTTAACCGCCTCTTTAAGCTGCGGCTTGGTCATACTATCGAGCTGGTCGCCCGTAAATACCTCGTCGGGGCTGTTGGCTATCCCCGCCTTGCTTGCAATCGCAAACGCGGTCGCGGGGCTGTCGCCCGTTATCATTACCGTGGAAACGCCCGCACGCGAACAGCTTTCTACGGCTTCCCTTACACCCTCTTTTATGTCGTCCATCATACCGCAGAGCCCCAAAAAGGTCAGGTTTTCTTCGGTCAGCTCACCGCTCTTTTTATAGGCGAACGCAAGCACTCTCAAAGCTTGCGCCGACATATCGGCGCTCTCGCTCTCCGCTTTTCTGCGCTCGAAATCGGAGATATCGCACCTCTTCAATACTTCTTCTGGCGCACCCTTGACGAAAACAAATTTGCCCTTTTCGCACTTCGCGGATACCGACATCATCTTTCTGTCGGACGAGAAGGGTATTTCGCCCGTCACGACGTATCCGCCCTTAAAGCCCAAGCGGTCTGCGTAAGCCTTTATTGCCACCTCGGTGCTGTCGCCGATATATCCCGAAGGGCCTTGTTTGACGCGCGTACAGACCGACATACAAGTGCAAATTAACGAGTTTGCGTCCACCTCGTGACCGTCTGCCGAATAGACCCTCGTGACCGTCATTTTGTTCTGCGTAAGCGTGCCCGTTTTATCCGTACATATACAACTGCAACCGCCCAGAGTTTCAACGCATTTGAGTTTGCGGATTACCACGTTTTCGCGGCTCATACGCTGTACGCCCATAGCCATAATTACGGAAACTACGGCGGGGAGGCCTTCGGGTATGGCGGCAACGGCTATCGCAACGGCGGTCATAAAGTTTTTCAGAATGCCCGTATGGTTGACAACGAGACCGACTATAAAAATTGCTACGGCAACGCAGATAACGAAGCCCGAAATAATTTTTCCGAGTTTGTTGAGGCTCTTTTCAAGCGGCGTTCCGCCCTTCTTGACGTCCTCGAGCATACCGGCTATTCCGCCTATTTCGGTATCCTTGCCGATTGCCGTCACTACGCCCTCGCCGCTGCCTCCCACGACGAACGACGACGAAAATAAAAGATTGGTCGCGTCCGCATAACCCGTGAGCTTGCCCGAAACTACTCCCTCGCTCTTTTCGACGGGGAAGGACTCGCCTGTGAGCGACGCCTCGTCGCATCTCAGTTCGGTAGACTTGATTACACGCAAATCCGCAGGTACGACGTCGCCCTCCTCCAAAAGGACTATATCGCCCACCGTAAGCTCGGTCGCGTCTATCTCCGACACCTGACCGCCACGACGGACGCGCGCTCGTGTCGAGCTTAGCTTTTTAAGCCCCTCTATCGCCTTGTCCGCACGGTATTGCTGAACGGTGCCGACGACGGCGTTTAAGACTATTATAAACGCTATTATGCCAGTATCCACGAGGTCGTGCACGTCCCCCGAAAACGAGGCGATAAGCGCCGATATACAAGCCGCCGCAATGAGCAGTATAGTCATAACGTCGCCGAACTGCGAAAAGAACAGTCCTATAATCGACTTGCGCTTTTTTTCCTTTAATTGATTTTTACCGAACTCGTTAAGACGGCGAGCCGCCTCCTCGTTTGTCAGTCCTCTCTCGTCCGACTTTAATTGTTCTAAAACCTTACCGCTTTTAACGTCGGCAAATTTAAGCATATCCCACCCCGTAAATTTTTATCAAAACTATAATATTTTTTACGGTATGGAAATATGCAAAAGGGGCGGCGCCGAACGGCGCCGCCCCTCAAATTTATCTATAAAATTTTAAACTGCGCAGATAACCAGATTGTCTATGGTTACGCGTCTTGCGCCCTTGTTGCTTGACAGTATGTTTATACCGCATATATCGGTCGCGCTCTGCTGAATAGTTGCTTCGAACGTAGCCCCGCTTCCGGTTATGCTTATATTGATTTGACCGCTTGTCAAATCAACCGCGAAATAAACCTTATAGGTCGTGTTCGCCGCCCAAACGAACGACTTCGACGGAGTAATTGCCGAAGGACCGCTTTCGGTACTCTCCGTGTAGTACGTCAGCTTTGCCGCTTTGTCCGTGTTAATTCTTACAGCCGCCAGAACACTGCTACTGCTATTCACAAACCTTATAAGGTCCCACTTTGTGCCTATATCCGAAGTCGACATTTCGAAATAGCCCTCGACGGATGACTTACCGGCGAGACTTCCGAATGCAATCGCCGTGGTAGTGTTAACTTCGTTTGTGACTACCTGCACCGCCTTGCCGTTTGTTACCGCCGTGTGATTGCTTGAGTAAGCCGCGGCTTCGTTCGGCATGGAGTAAATTCCCGCCGTAGAGTAGTTTTCGAATATATCGAACTTAGTGCCGTTTGCAACCTTGTCAAAGTCGTTACTGTACGCGCAGTCCGCTCTCGCCGACAGCTCTTCGAACTTGGTAAGCGCGGGATTGTCGCCGCCCTCTTGCTTTACACCGCAGGGCGCGTTGTTGCCCGTAATCGCCAAAGTAAAGTCGTCGTTCCTCTTCTGAACGCCCGCAACCTGGGGAATAACCGTCTTAACGCTCGCCGTTACCATCATCTGCGAAACGTTAGACCGCAAATTAGTACCGTCGTAATAGAACGACGTAGGGTCGGTATCGAATTTCGTGTTAAACCTGTTGTCGTTTTCAACTTCCGACGCGCGGTTTATAGTATTATCTTTGGCGTTGTCGTATATACGGCTGTTAGCGGTGTAATTCTTGCCTTCAAACGTACAGTCGAGAACCTTTGCCGCGCCCGTTCTGTCTGCGCCCGTTTTTATCTCGATGGGAACGTTTGCGTTATCGAAATAGCAGTTTTCGATGAGCGCGTAACCGCCCGCCCTTATGGACATATTGGTACCAGTCGACTTATAGTAATAGTTGTTGTACATATGCATATTCGCCTGTCTTGCAAGAGGAAGACGGCTGCCGCAATGGTTGTAATAGTTGTGATGGAAGGTGACGTTTGCGGTTGTCTGCGTATCACTGCCGCCGACAAGTCCCGTCTTATGACAGTCGTGATATACGTTGTACGAGACGGTAACTCCGCTCAACCCCTTGAAATCGGTAGAACCGTCGCCGTCGTGCTTATCCTGCTCGTTGCAGACGTCCCAGTAATTCATACCCTCTTCGAACACGTTGTGGTGTATCCAGAAATGCCTGTTGTCGAACTGGCTTTCCGAACTTACGCTCGTCTTCGAACCTTCGAACGAGCAGGCGTCCTCGGTATAGTCTTCAAACGTCAGATTTCTGACTTCGATATAATCGCACAGTTTCCAGGTAAAGCCCCACTGGAAGATACGCGCGTCCGTACCTATGCCCTCTACCGTCACGTTCTTTAAGTATTGCAGGGAGCAGTCGTTCCATGCGCTGTCGAATTCGCTTTCATCCTCGCCTTTCGAGTTTATTTTGGGCGAGAACTTTATTTTACTGCTAAGCCCCTTAAGCTCCGCGTACTCCGTCGTATTCAGAGTATTGAAACCGTCCTTAATAAGATCTGCCTGCGAAATATTGGTTGACGAACCGTCGTTTTTGCTTACACCGTAGAAATCAGCCAAATTCTTTCCGTTGGCACCGACGAGTTCCTTGTAAAGCTCCGTCTTGCCGACGCCGCCGTTGTGTTCGAGCTTATTCCACGTTGCCGCGCCTACGGTTCCGAGTATTCTTACGACGATAGGCTTAGTGTTATTTGTCATACTTCCGAGATACTGAACGATACTCTTATTCGTAGCCGAGCCGTTTACCACGACGTTGTTCTTGTTATCTTCGTTGACATAAACGACTATTGCATTGTTCTTTAAAGTACCGTCGTCGTTGTAGCCGCCCACGCCCGTACTTGCGTTAAAGTGCGCGTATCCCGAACGGTCGTAGGAGTAAATGGACATATTGGTTGCAATCAGTTTATTGCCCGCAGAGGTCGTAAGTCTGAAATCGTACACCTCTCCGCCCTTCAGTCCGACTATATCCGCTCTGACGTACGTATTGCCCGTAGTATCGTCGGTCTTTAAGCGTATAAGCTCGCTGTCTATCTGTTTATACGTGCCGTCGCCCGCCGAGTGAAGCTTATATTCGGCTTTGGTTCCCGTAGTCGTCGTGTCGTTCCACTCGAACGCCGCGCACTCTTCGCCTGCGTACGAATAAGTGATAGCCGCAGGTACGTCCGCCGTGGGTCTGTTCGAAACGGTTACCGTACAGGTTGCTGTCTTGTTGCCGTCGGCAGTCGTAACGGTTATGACCGCCGTTCCCGCCTTGTGCGCAGTAACGTTTCCGCTCACGTCGACGGTTGCAACGCTGTCGTTGTTCGACGACCATGTAACGTTCTTATTGGCGGCGTTGTTAGGTGAAACCGTAACGGTGAGCTGCTCGCTGTCGTTTACTAATAAGCTTAATTGCGATTTATTCAGTGATACCGCGGTCACCTTTACGGTTTGAGCACTTACCGTAACGAGGCAGGTCTTTTTAAAGCTTCCGTCCTCGGTCGTAACGGTAATAGTCGTCGTTCCCGTAGCTTTTGCGGTGACGTCTCCGCTTGCGTTTACCGTAGCGACGGCCGTATTGCTTGACGACCAGCTTACGTTTTTATTCGTTGCGTTCGCGGGTAAAACGGTCGCGACCAAAGGCTCCGCGTCGCCGACCGCAAGAGAAAGCGTAGTTTTATCGAGATTTACGCCCGTTACGCTTACCGTAGAGGGCTGTTGCTGATTTGCCGTGACGGTTACCGTACAAGTCTTTTTAAAACTTCCGTCCGCAGTTGTCACGGTTATTACAGCCGTACCGACGGCTTTTGCAGTTACCTTGCCGTCGTTGCCAACCGCCGCAACGCTCTCGTTATCCGACGACCAGCCAACTTCTTTATTAGTGGCGTTCGCAGGTGAAACCGTCGCAGTCAGCGTTTGATTTTCGCCCACCTTTAAAGGCAGTGCAGTCTTATTTAATTCCACGCCCGTAACGCTTACGGTCGTAGGCTGTTGTTGATTTGCCGTGACGGTTACCGTACAAGTCTTTTTAAAGTTTCCGTCCGCTGTGGTCACGGTTATTACAGCCGTACCCGCGGCTTTTGCAGTTACCTTGCCGTCGTCGTCCACCGTCGCAACACTCTCGTTGTCCGACGACCAGCCGACTTCTTTATTAGTGGCATTCGAAGGTGAAACCGTCGCCGTCAGCGTTTGATTTTCGCCCACCTTTAAAGGCAACGCGGTTTTATTTATTTCCACGCCCGTTACGCTTACGGTCGTGGGCTGTTGTTGCTGAGCAGAGACCGTTACGGTACAGGTCTTGGTTTTATTGCCGTCGGCAGTCGTGACGGTAATATGCGCAGTTCCCGCAGCTTTTGCCGTTACTTTGCCGTTTGCGTCGACCGTCGCAATGCTCTCGTTATCCGACGACCAACTAACGCTTCGGTCGGTGGCGTTCTCGGGTAAGACCGTCGCAGTCAGCGTTTCGCTCTGACCCTTTTCAAGGGAGAGCGTCGATTTGTTTATCATTACCTTGGTTACGCTCACCGTTTCGTTGCCGCCGCCGACCTCTCTTATATGTCCGCAGTTATTGCAAGTCGTATCCGTTGCATTGTCGTAGACGTGATCTATGGTATCGGTATCTTCACACCCTGTACAGGTACCCGTGCAGGTGCCGTTCCCGTTGTCCTGATAATTCTGGTAAGTATGCGACGTGTGACCGCCACCGCCTCCTTCCGTTCCGTCGTTAATATTACAGCCGGCAAAAGCCGCCGCCGAACAACAGAACGCACCCAAAGTCAAAAGCGTTGCAAGCAATTTCTTTTTCATGGATTATTCCCCCATAAATTCTATGACGCAATTATAACAGATAATTTCATACTTGTAAAGCATAAAATAAAAAACCCCTCTATGAGGGGTTAGACTATGTAATTTCAATTATATTTCTATTAGAAAACCGCTCTGACGGAGCGCAAACTCTATCTGGTCGAGAGCCTCTTCGGATTCGGCGGATACCGTATGATAGTGATAGCCGTCGGTCACGCTCATTAAAGGCTTGCTCGCACCCGTTGCAAGCGAACGGTACAGCTCCTGCGCATTACGCATCGTCGAAAGTTCCAGTCTTGCCGAAATTTTACCGTAAACTCTGTGATTTACGGATATGTCCTCAATCTTACCGCCGAGATTAATGACTATTTCCGCCTCGGGAAGAAGCCCCTCGAGCGTATGGCGGCATTTGAATACTCTCTCGCAAGTCACGTCAATTCCTATGACGTAGCCGCGGTTGGTTGATATTACGCCGTATCCCTGCGCACGCAGAAGAGCTATATCCTGCACTATGACTTGTCGGGAAACCGAATATTTTTCGCTGAGATACCCTGCCGGAACGGGTTCTTGACTGTTGCCTATAAGGGAAAGAATTTCCGCGCGTCTCTCGCTTGCCTTCATATTATTCGCCCTCTTCGGGAAGCAGTTCTTTAAGCGATAAATCGAGTATGGGCGCCGAATGTGTAAGCGCACCAGACGAAACGAAATCCACTCCCGTCTTTTTTATCCTTTCTATATTTTCCAAAGTAATATTTCCGCTGCACTCGGTGACGGCTCTGCCGCCTATCATCTTTACCGCGGTCTTCATATCCTCTACGGACATATTGTCGAGCATTATTATATCCGCGCCCGCTTCCAGCGCCTCTTTGCACATAGCGAGGTTTTCGACCTCAACCTCTATTTTGCGGACGAAGGGTGCGTACTCTCTCGCCATCTCCACCGCGCGCTTGACGCCGCCCGCCGCGCCTAT
>CAYMUQ010000003.1:30172-42486 GCA_964393805.1 uncultured Clostridia bacterium | reverse complement strand
TTAGCCCTTGTTGATGCCTTCATAATGGGTCTCCGTACAAAAAAATTACACCCCTCTCGGTAGTGTAGAGAAATTTTAACACGAAAACTTTGGCTTGTCAACCCATTTTCGCACTATTTGAAAAATTATTATATAAATAGAAAAGCGGTGAAATTTACCTTCCCCGCACTAAAAAATAGGCGCGTCCGCAAAGTTTTGCGGACGCGCCGAAATTTTAATTTAATTATTCTGCTGCGGGAGTATCGTCCGAAGCGGGAGCAACTTCTTCCGCCGCGGGAGCAGCTTCTACTGCGGGAGCTGCGGCTACGGGAGCTGCGGGAACCGCTACGTGAGTGTGTCTGATGTCCCACTGCTTAGCCTTTACAGCCATCCAGAAGGCGTAGATACCGAAAGTGATTATGGTAAGAAGCGTCCACTTAAGCTTAGCGCCGAAGTACTGACCCGCCTTGCCGTCGAAGCAGAGAACGTCTCCGTCGTACTGCGTGTGCTTAGCATACCATCTCTGGGTATAGCAATGTGCCCAGTAGGAGCCTATGCCGATAGTAATAATGGTAACGAAAGCAGTTAACCAGCTTACGCCGAGAATCTGATACCACTTGCCGTCGAAATGAGAAAGATTGGTCTCGGAGGGAGCGGTGTCAAGATAGTGCGTGTGCTTGGTCTCCCACTCTATCATCAAAACCTTACCCTTTATGATGAGGTAAATACCTAAGGTTATGATGGAAAGGAGAGTCCACTTTATGTAGTTACCGAAAAGCTGACCGCCGGTTCCGTCGAATACGAGTTGCTTGCCGTCTATGTAGGTGTTCTTGCATTCCCACTTCTTCTTTATGCAGAACATAAAGGGATATGCTATTCCCAGGGTAATTAACGACACAAATCCAACGAGGAAGTTGTAGCCGTAGTTCGCAAACGCGCCGCCGGTAAAGTCGGAAGTGCTTGCATAGTCATTTTGTTTCTTGCTCATTTGCTTTTCTCCTTATTTGGTTTAACTGTATAAATTTTATCACTTATACATTATAAGTGTCAACACCTTTGTTAAAATTAAATGAAAAAAACGCGCAAATTATTACGGTTTTGTGATTAATATCCGCAGAAGGATAAAAATTCCTCTGCGGATTGGTTAGATTACGTAATTTTAGAAAAAAACGGATTGTTCGGGTTCGCCGACCGCCCCCCTTTTTTAATTTACTTTACCGGGGCGGAAGGTATAGACGTCCCTGTCCTCGGGGAAGATGGGACCGTTTATAACGGGAAGATTTAAAGGCGAGATGTACGCCTGCGCGGTTAAGTTTGTAACCGCCGAACGAAGGTAAGGATAGAGTAACTGCGTAGCTCCCACTACGAAATCACGCTCTTCCTGCGCACTGTAGTCCTCGGTTTCGGTCTCGAAAAATCCGACGAGGCTTGCGGTTATATCGAAGGGCTTGGGCTCCTCTTCGGTAGATTCAACCTTTACCGCAAGATTGATAAAAACCAGTTTCTTGTTGTCGTTAGCTTTTCTTACCTGACGGGAAAACTGGGGCTTTATATCCAGCCTTGCGTTCGGCTCGATGCGTGCGTGGGTAATTTTGAAAGCAAGCTCTTCAACGCTTATGCCTTTCATTTCGTATTTCATAATAGAAGTCTCCTGAAATTATTTCGTTAGCAGTATATCATTTTAATAAACCGATTGTCAATATTTCAAACCTATTTAAACTTTTTTCTTGATTATTGGCGGCGGCGTGATATAATAAATCCGTATGAAAGTAAATCTTGACGCAATTAAAGATTTGTTATGCGCGGTTGAGAAACCGTCGCGCTATACGGGCGGAGAATACGGCACCGAAGATTTGCAAAATTACGAGCATTCTCCCTTTTCGTTCTGCGCGTGCTTCCCCGACCTGTACGAAGTAGGGACGAGCAATCTCGGCATAAAAATCGTTGCGGAGAGTTTTAAGAAAAAGGGCTTTTGCACGGACTTCGTCTTTGCGCCGTACAAGGATTTCGGCGCGGGGCTCAAAGAGCGCGGAGTACCACTCTACTCCCTCGCGCTTAAAAAGCCGCTTACCGAGTTTGATATGCTCGGCTTTTCTATGCAGTTCGAGCTGAGCTATACCAATCTTTTATATATGCTCGACCTCGCGGGTATACCCTTGCGGCGCAGTGACAGACAGAACGGTAAATATCCGCTCATCGCAATCGGCGGTCCGTGCGCGGTAAATCCCGAACCGCTTGCCGATTTCGTCGACCTGGTCTTCATAGGTGACGGCGAAGAGAGCGACGTCAAAGTAGCCGAACTTTTCGTGGAGTGCGGCGGCGCGACCGACGAGTTTTATAAAAGGGCGGTACAAATAGACGGAGTGTACGCTCCGCAATTTACGGAAGTAAGTTACAACCCCGACGGTACTGTTAAAGCCTTTTCGGGAATTACCGAGGTAAGACGCGCCGTAATAAGCGATTTGGACGGAGCGGTATTTCCGAAAACTCAACCCGTTCCCAACTGCGAGAGCGTGTTCGACCGCTCGGTTATCGAGGTTATGCGCGGATGTCTGCGAGGGTGCAGATTTTGCCAGGCAGGCTTTATATACCGCCCCGTGAGAAGGCGCTCGGTGGAGACGCTTACGCGCCAGGCTTGTTCGCTCATTGCCTCCACGGGTTACGAAGAGGTCAGCTTGAACTCGCTCTCGACGGGCGACTATCCCGACCTTAAAGAACTCATTAAAAGTCTCAAAACCAATCTTCCCGAAGGCGTCACCCTCGCCCTGCCCTCCCTTCGCGTTGACAGCTTCGACGGCGAGTTTGCGCAGGACGCGAGAAAGGTCTCGTTGACCTTTGCTCCCGAAGCGGGTACCCAGAGACTGCGCGACGTCATAAATAAGGACGTAACCGAAAAAGAGATAATGCGTGCGGTAAATTCGGCGTTCGACGCGGGATATTGCGCAGTAAAGCTGTATTTTATGCTTGGACTGCCCACGGAGACCGACGAAGATTTACAGGGCATAAAGGAAATTTGCAAGCTTATCAAGGGCGCGTACAACGTAAAGCCGAGAGGTAAAGCACTGCGTATTTCGGTTTCTGTCTCCACCTTTATTCCCAAGCCGTTCACTCCCTTCCAATGGGAAGCCCAGGCGAGCGAGGCGGAGGTTGCCGCCAAACATAAACTGCTTAGAGACAACCTCTTTATAAAGGGCGTATCTCTCAGCACGAGCGACTATTTTACCTCGCTTTTAGAAGCTGTGCTGGCGCGCGGTGACAGGCGGGTTTCGACCGTTCTGGAAAAGGCGTATTTAAACGGGTGCGTATTCGACGGCTGGATAAAGGACTTCAATAAAGAGGGCTGGAAAAAGGCGTTCGAAGAGTGCGGCATTGACCCGTACTTTTATACACGCGAAAGAAGCGAGGACGAAATACTCCCCTGGGATTTTATCAATATAGGCATAACCAAGTGCTTTTATAAAAAGGAGCGCGAAAGAGCTTACGCCGCCAAGGTGAGCGGAAGCTGTGCAGGCGGCTGTAACGGATGCGGACTTATGAATATGTGCGAGGCGGCGGGAGGCAAAGTATGATTGCGTTCAGATACACCAAAACCGACGGCGCGGAATTTTTGTCCCACCTCGACCTTTTAAGGCATATCTACCGCACTATGCGCAGGGCAGGCATAACCATAGCTATGAGCGAGGGCTATCACGCTCACGCGCGGATATACCTCAACAACCCCCTTCCCGTCGGCGTGGAGTCGGTTGCGGAATACGGCTGTGCGGATACTACCTTCCACGGAGATTTCAAAAGCGTTTTCAACAAGTTCGCTCCCTCGGGCGTAAAGTGCGCGGAATTTAAAAAGGTTGTGTCAAACCCCAACTATGCCGACTTAATAGAAAGGTGTACCTACTCCGCCGAGGGAATAACCGCCTTCGATACCGACCTCGTAATGCGCGAAGAGCATATAATTATACGCGATTTGCGCGGTAGGGAAATAGATATTAAAGAGAGATTATACGACCTCGAAGCAGACGGGCAGACTATTAAATTTACCTGCGGTTGTAAGGAAAAGAACCTGCGTCCCGACCTGTTCGCAAGTTATCTTGCCGAACGCTTCGGCGGTAAAGTTTTAAGAATTGTAAAGCTTGCCTCATACGGCAAAGGAGTTTTTTGAAATTGGGCAGAAAGATTTATTTTGACGACCAGTTCGGTCTGCAGAGTTACGCTATGGCGGAAGACGGCGAGCTGTGCGACTGCTCGCTCGAACACGCGGCGGACGGAGCCGTGATAGGCAACGTCTATAAAGGCAGAGTAACCGACGTTTTAAACGGTATGCAGGCGGCTTTTATCGACTGCGGTTTAGAGCGGCACTGCTACCTGTCCGTAGACGATATGCGAGCGGACGGAAGGAGCGCAGACGGCGGCGAAATCGATATACCCTCCACTTTAAATCTGCACGAGGGCGACGAGATACTCGTTCAGGTCATAAAGGCGGCGCAGGGAAAGAAGGGCGCAAAGGTTACGATAAATCTGTCGTTCGTCGGCAAATACCTCGTCTATTTCCCCACCACTCCGTTTATCGGCGTATCCGCTAAAATTTCGGACGCGGAGCTGAGAAAAAACCTGACTTACAGCGCAAAGAAGATTGTAGGCGATGGAGAGGGCATAATCGTAAGAACAGCCGCTCCGTACGCCCTCAGAAGCGTCAAGGTAAACGAAATCGAATATTACAGAAAGCTCTACAAAAATATTACGGAACGCTTTAAGACCGCGTCCGTCGGAGAGCTTTTATACAGCGATTCGCCACTGCATATTCGCATTTTACGCGATTTGATGCTGAATGCAGGCGACGAAATCCACGTCGGAACCAAGTCGCTATACGACAGCGTAAAAGAGATAACCTCCTCCTATTCAGGCGGAGAGCGTATCGAAGTCATACTGCACGACCCGCATACCGATATGATGTATTCGGAGGGCATAACCGAACAGTTTATGAAGTCGATACAACCCAAAATCGAGCTTAAAAACGGTGCGTATCTCGTAATAGACCGCACCGAAGCTTTGACGGTTATCGACGTCAATACGGGAAAGTTTACGGGCGACGACAGCTTAGAGCAGACCGTGTATTACACCAACGTCTTAGCCACGCGCGAAATAGCACGGCAAATAAAACTAAGAAACCTCGGCGGACTGTTCGTCGTAGACTTTATTGATATGACAGAAGAGAACCACCGCAAAGCCATCGTAGTCGAATTGGAAAAAGCGCTTCACGACAAGGGCAAATGCAAGGTGCTTCCGATGTCCAAGTTCGGTCTGGTGGAATTTACTAGAAAACGCACGGGTGCGTCTACGGACAACATAACTTTAAGAACCTGCAAGACGTGCGGCGGAAGCGGCGTAATAAGAAGCCACGAGGGAATAATCTGCGATTTCCGCGCAAGGCTTTTAGAGTTGCTCGCACGCGGCGCTTCGACCGTGTTCGTCGATTTGAACTTCGATTTGGCTAATACCCTGTTGTCCCACGAAGCGGTTAAGAAAAATATCGCGGAGCTGTATCCCCAGGCGAGAGTATATATCATATCCCACCGCACTTACCGCGAGGACAGTATATATTTCAGAGAGATAGTCTCCCCCGTGTTCTCCATTCCCGACGGAGCAGTGCTATTATACTAAGTAATCAATAAATTAAAGGCGGCGTGCTTAAAGCTAAGCACGCCGCCGTTTTCTATTACAATTTTACATTAACAGACTTGCCGCTCCGTACGCACCCGCACGGTTTGAAAGCTGAGCGCACACTACCTCTACCGGCGCATACTTAACGCCGCCGAACAGCTCGGCATCGAGCATTCTCTGAACGGGCTTAACGATATTGTCGCCCTGTGCGCTAACTCCTCCGCCTAAGATTATAACCTGCGGGCGGAAGACGTTCGCAAAATTTACAAGTCCGCAGGCAAGATAAGAAAGGTACTTTCCCACGACCTTCTTTGCGGACGGGTCGTCGGGACAGGAAAAAGCCGTCCTGCCGTCTACGCCGTCAAGGTCGCACACATTCCACATCTGCGAGTTTTTGTCCGCTCTCATCGCCCTTTTTGTCATATCTATGAGCGCCGTCGCCGAAGCGTAAGTTTCCAGACAGCCGCGTCTGCCGCAGGTACATTTCCTGCCGCCTTTGACTATTACGGTATGTCCCAGCTCCGCGCCCGCCGACATATTGCCTTCGAACAGCTTGCCGTCTATTATCACTCCGCCGCCCACGCCCGTACCAAGGGTTATAAAAAGGCTGTCGGAGTACTTTTGTCCCGCTCCGAATTTAGCCTCGCCGAGAGCCGCCGCATTGGCGTCGTTGGTTATACGCACATCCGTTTTCAGCGCGTCTTTAAGTTTTTGTCCGAGCGGAAAATTCTTTAAATATAAGTTACCCGCAAATATAACAGTACCGCTCTGTCCGTCAATCATACCGGGGCAAGCCACTCCCACTCCCGCAATATCCCCTGACGATAGGTGCGCGGAGCCGAGCATTTTCTCTATGAGCGTTACTATGTTTTTGCATACGGCGTCGCCGCCGAGACGCGCCTCGGTAGGCACGCTGTCCTCCGCAAAGAGCTTACCCGACTTGTCGCAAATAATTCCTTTTATATTTGTTCCGCCGACGTCTATTCCTACGAACCTGTCCATTACTTATCTTAATTCGTCCTTGGCGCGGGGATATGCGATGGTGTCGCGTATATTGCCCATACCCGTAACGTACATTAAAATTCTTTCAAGTCCCAGACCGAAGCCCGAATGAGGCACCGAGCCGTACTTTCTTAAATCCATATAGTTTTCGTAATCGCTCAGCTTCATACCGCGCTCTTTTATTGCGGCGAGCAGTTTATCGTAGTCCGCCTCCCTCTCGCTGCAACCTATTATCTCGCCTACTCCGGGCACGAGCAGGTCGGTTGCCGCCACGGTCTTGCCGTCGGCGTTCTGCTTCATATAGAAGGACTTAATCTCTTTCGGATAATTTACTACGAATACGGGGCGGTTGAATACCTCGTCGGTTAAATATCTTTCGTGTTCGGTCTGCAAGTCAAGTCCCCACTCTACGGGATACACGAACTGCTTTCCGCTCTTTTTGAGTATCTCTATCGCCTCGGTGTAGTCTATTCTTGCAAACTCGTCGTCAACCACCTTTTGAAGCTTGGCGCTAAGTCCCTTTTCGTAGAACCTTTCGAGCATTGCAATCTCGGCGGGGCACTCGGTCAACACCGCTTTAATTATATACTTAATAAATTCGGTTGCGATTTCGATTATATCGTCGATTTCCGCGAACGCCACTTCGGGCTCTATCTGCCAGAACTCCGCGGCGTGGCGGGTCGTATTAGAGTTTTCGGCACGGAAGGTGGGTCCGAAGGTGTAAATCTTTCCGAACGCCGTAGCCATAACTTCGCCCTCAAGCTGACCCGAGACGGTAAGTCCAGCGCTCTGCCCGAAGAAATCGTTAGCCCAGTACTCTTCCTGCGACTTTATCTTGGGGTCGTAGCCGACGGTAGTAACCTGGAATATTTTACCCGCGCCCTCACAGTCGCTGCCCGTTATAATGGGCGTATGCACGTACATAAAGTCACGCTCCTGGAAGAAGCGGTGAATGGCAAACGAGATTTTACTTCTTATACGGAAAATCGAATTGAAGGTGTTCGTGCGCACTCTTAAATGAGGGAGCGTTCTTAAATAGTCCAAAGAGGTCTTAGCCTTCTGTATGGGATAGTCCAGAGGACAGTCGCCTAAAAGGGTTAAAGACTTTGCGTTTATCTCTATCGCCTGGTTTGCGTTTAAAGATTTTACCGCAACGCCCTCGACCTTGACCGCGCTTCCGAGACGGGTTGCGCCCTCGGGAATATTCGACAGCGCGGACTTGTCTATAACCACCTGCAAGTGATTTAAAGTCGTTCCGTCGTTGAGCGCCATAAAAGCCATATTCTTGCTGTCGCGGTACGAGCGTATCCAGCCGCAGACGGTGACCGTCTTGTCAAAGTAGTGTTCGGGTGTGCCTAATAAACTTACGATGTCTGTATGTTTCATAAAATTACTTCCGTCCTTTTATTTCGTGGAAAATTATACCACTAATTATTTTTGCCGTCAAGCGAATAAAATTACGCGCCGCCGTCAATAAACTTACCGTAATTTTTTAAGGAGGCGCGAAGATGAGAGCCCGTACGGTGTTTTTAACCCTGTTTTGCTTAATAGCCGCAATAGTACTTCTTACGGCGCTTACAGTGCTTCCGCGCCACCTTTTGTTTGAAGGCTCGGACTACTACTGCTTTTATACGGGCGACACTTCGAAAGACTGCAAGGAGATACGCACTGACTCGGACGCGGCGGCTCTTACGCGCATAACTTTAAAGAACGTGTGCGGAGAAAGCGCGACTTACTCCTCTCTCGACGTCAATTCGTTTTTAGCATCGGTTGACGGCGAGATACTCTTTACGGAGACGCTCTCGGACAGCGTCAATTATTATTGTAAGGCTTCCCTGCCGTATTCGGTAGAGCTTAACGGACAGGAGATAAACCTGCACGTCTGCGTAAAAGAGAGCGGCGTTACCGTCGGTTCGCCCATTATTTTCGGCGGATATTAAAAAATTTTCAAATTGTAGGTTTAACTTTCGCAAACAGGGCAATAACCAAGCCACGAAAGTTTTTAATCGGCTTAACAAAAAAATCAATTTTTAAGGAGATAAATTATGAGCGACGAAAAGAAAGTACACAAAAGAAGGAATTTAGTGCGCTATCTCGCTTTGGCGGTGTGCATTCTGCTTATTGCGGCGGTTACGGTAATAGCCGTTGCGGCGGCAAACAACTGGTTCAGAGGTGAACTGACCATAGAGGCAGGCGGCGATAACGTCGACAAGGACAAAGACAAGGACAAGAACCCCGGCGGCAACGACGATAAGGACCCCGATAAGAACCCCGACGATAATAACCCCGCTTCGTCGAGTACTACCTTCCTTATGCCCGTTTCCTCCGCCTCGGTAACCAACGAGTACGACTTCATCTGCAACCCTTCGATGTGCGGTATATGGTACTTCCACGAGGCTATAGATATGTCCGCGGAGGCAGGCACCAACGTAGTCTGCTGTCTGGACGGTACGGTTGAGAACATCACCCGCGACGACTATCTCAACGGCACGAGCGTGACCATTTCACACAAGGACGGAGTTTCCACCGTATATACCTTTATAGACGTACAGGATACTTTAAAGGTAGGCGACAAAATCTCCCGCGGTGACGTGATAGGCACTGTTGCGGCGCCCTGCGGCAACGAGTATCTTCAGGGAGCACACCTCCACTTTGCGGTTTTAAAGAACGGAACGGCTGAAAACCCTGCCGATTACCTCAACGCTTCGATTAAGTAATCACGAAAATTCAAGAAAAATTATGCGCCCGCGTGCGGAAACGATTTCTGCGCGCGGGCGCTGTCGTTATTTTTTGTAAATTTACCGAGCGGTATGTAAATTGCAAACATTTTTTACTTTTTATCACGAGTATTCACATAATTATTTTACTAAATCATATAATTATGTTACTAATTAACATTTTTAAGGCTTTTAAATTTTTTGACAAATGTTATTGACTAACATTTTTATAGGTGGTATACTGCTTGCGAAATCTGAAGAAGGTAACTTTAGAAGATAAAGAACGGGCTCTACGGCAGTAAAACCACCGAGCCTGAGAAAAGTAATTCACGGAGGTGTTTTATGTTAGATATTTACGAAAAAATCGCAGAGCTTGACGCGGGCGAATATGCTTTCGGCGTATCCCCCCTCGCTTACGTTTCGCTTGTTTGCGCAAGATAAGAAAATAAACGAGAAGTGAACGGCGGTGCGTTTATGTAAAAACGCACCGCCGTTTTTTTACCTTGACAATTAAGGTTATTTGTATTATTATTTTCTCAGATATAATTATGCTTGCAGACGGTAAAAGTCGGACTTAAGGATAAATATGATAGATTTGAACTCACCTAAAATACAGGCGTCTTTCAAGAGAACCAAACTCGTCACGATGATTACAAGGTTTATTATGGGCCTTTTAACCATACTCAGCGGCGCGCTTGCGATTTGGATGGCGTCACGCGCGTTGCAGGTAAAAATGGACTGGTCGGTTACAACCTATATAGTCATTCTCTCGGTAGCGTGTGTCTGTTTCATAGGTCTGTTTCTCTGGACGGCGATAACCAACGCACCTTACAGTGCAACCCTGCACGGCTTCGTAGCCGAAACCTTCTACTCAAAATCCGCGTTTTTGAAGGTTGCCGACGCGCTTATCCAGTCCGGACTTAAACCCGAATTTACCTTTATGCTTATAGGCGACAAGCTCAACGTGTTTTTAAGCGGCACTGAAGACGTCGTACAGCTTGACCTCTACCCCATTAAAAACTATTACAGCGCCTGCGCGGCTACGGTGAAGTATGCAAAGCATTTCATTCTCTCGTACTGCGCCGTCAGCGCCCTGGATTACGGCAGCGGTGAGATTATTATAACCGATTCGGTTACGGGCAGGTCCAGAGAGAGCGAATATATCGTTGCCGCGGACGGAGAGTTGAACCCCTTCATAAGGCGCGGATATTTCATTAAACGCGGTATCGTTAAGATTTAATACTTATCATAAAAAATTCGGCGGCAGGCTTTATATAAAGCCTGCCGCCGTCGTTTTATTTATTAACTTTACTTTTCTTCTCTCCGATATATTCGGCGTGAAAACGGGCGACTTCCTGCGGGTCGACCGAGATTTGCTGTAGGGCGCCCGTGCATTCGTTTGCGCTCACGGATACGTCCACTACGTCCTCAATTATCATTTTAGAATTTTTCTTTCCCATACTATAATTTTGCGCCGACGGGCGAAAATTATACAAGTTCCGCTACTCTAAAACGCTACGCGCCATATAAGGTAGAGTAAAGCTATTACGGCAAGCACGATGCACATAGGAATAAACATCATTTTAACCGCCGACCAATAAGTCTTCCACTTTTCCTTTGCGGTCGACTGTCTCTTGGGGGGACGGTTACGGTTATACGGTTTTTCCTTAGCCTTGTCGACGGGCGCCATATCCACGACGGTTGAGTTGTCGTCGTAATAGGTGACCTTCGGCTTATTTTGCTTGCCTTTCTTTTTGGACATTTTTAATCTTGAGGATAACAATGGCAGGCAACGAAATGCCCCTCCTCATACTCCTTGTAAACAGGTGCTATATGCTTGCATACCTCCATTGCGCGCGGACAGCGCGTATGGAATTTACAGCCCATAGGGGGATTTGCGGGCGAAGGTATGTCGCCCTTTAATATAATTCTTTCCACCTTTTCGTCGGGATTGGGATTGGGTACCGCCGAGAACAGCGCAACCGTGTACGGGTGCATAGGATTGGCGAAAATCTTTTCCTTATCGCCGAACTCCACCATCGAGCCCAGATACATTACGCCTATCTTGTCGGATATAAATCTTACGACCGACAAGTCGTGGGATATAAACAGGTACGTGAGCCCTCTCTCCTGCTGTAACTTTTTAAGTAAGTTTATAATCTGCGCCTGAATAGAAACGTCGAGCGCGGATACGGGTTCGTCGCATACTACGAGTTTGGGATTTAATACAAGCGCTCTCGCAATACAGATACGCTGTCTCTGTCCGCCCGAAAACTCGTGCGGGTATCTCTCGTAATAGTAATCGCGCAGTCCGCACTTTTCCATTACGTCGAGGATATAATCTTTGACCTGCTCTTTGGGTACTATGTTATGTACCTTGACTGCCTCCGCAAGTATTCCGCCTACCGTGCTTCTGGGAGGAAGCGACGAATACGGGTCCTGGAATACTATCTGCATTTTGGTTCTGAGCGGTCTCATACCCTTGGACTTATAGCCTGCTATGTCCGCGCCTTCGAAGAACACCTGACCCGAGGTGGGTTGATGCAACTTTAAGATGGTTCTGCCCATAGTCGTCTTGCCGCAACCCGACTCGCCGACTATACCAAGCGTTTCGCCCGGATAAATTTTAAAGGATACGTCGTCAACCGCCTTTAAAACAGACAGCGGTTTACCCGTTATGCTCTTTTTTAAGGTGAAATATTTTTTAAGGTGTCTGACTTCGAGTATGGCGTCGGGGTCGGGAGGAAGGTCTTTATCCTTTTCAATCTGCAAATCGCGTGCTTTCTGTTCCTTTTCCAACTCAGCGGCGTCGTCGAAGCCGGCGAACTGTCCGTCGCCTTCCGTCTGCGCCGTTTCTTCAGTCTTTTCTTTGGTTTTCTCTTCAGCCTTATCTACCGTAATAGCCGCTTCGGCTTTTACGGGCTCTTCGACCTTTCCAGCTTTTTCAGGCTCGGCAACAGC
>CAYMUQ010000003.1:0-30072 GCA_964393805.1 uncultured Clostridia bacterium | reverse complement strand
CTTAGGCTTCTTAGCCTTGACCTGCTTTACAGGCTCTTCGGCTTTTACGGGCTCTTCGACCTTTCCAGCTTTTTCAGGCTCGGCAACAGCTTCTTCAACCTTCTTAGGCTTCTTAGCCTTGACCTGCTTTACAGGCTCTTCGGCTTTTACGGGCTCTGCAACATTTTCAGCCTTTTCGGGTTCGGCAACAACTTCTTCAACCTTCTTGGGCTTTTTAGCCTTGACCGTCTTTTCCGCCTTTTCGGGCACTGCGGGCTCGGCAACGGATTTTTTCTCTTCTACGGTCTTATCCTCGATATCGGCGGTTTTTTCCGCGCTTTTATTCGTCTGTTTATTTGCCATATCAGTTATCCTTTGACGCATACAGATGGCAGGCAACGAAGTGAGTAGGTCCTATCTGCACCATCTGCGGGTATTCGCCCGAACATACTCCCTTGCACTGCGAGCATCTCTCTCTGAAATAGCAGCAGTTAGGCATATCTACGGGGTTGGGTACGTTACCGGGAATATTGTAAAGAGTATCGCCCGACGACTTCATCGTAGGCTTAGACTTCTGTAAGCCCTGCGTATAGGGGTGTGCGGGACGGTGGAATATCTCCGACGCCGTGCCCTGCTCTATTATTCTTCCCGCATACATTACGACGACGTAGTCAGCCATTTCGGCTATTACTCCGAGGTCGTGCGTTATCAAAAGTATAGATCCGTTTATTCTCTTTTTAATGTCGTTGAATAAATCGAGTACCTGCGCCTGAATGGTAACGTCAAGCGCGGTCGTAGGCTCGTCCGCGATAATCAGCCTGGGGTCGCATATGAGCGCCATTGCTATCATTACTCTCTGGCGCATACCGCCGGACAATTCGTGCGGGTAGGAAGCGTATACTCTTTCGGGCATTGCTATGCCGACGAGAGTGAGCATCTCTATCGAGCGCTTTTTTGCGAACTCTTTGGTTGCGCCCGGCACGTGTATGAACACTACCTCGTCAAGCTGGTTGCCTATGGTGAACACGGGATTTAAAGAGGTCATCGGCTCCTGGAAAACCATCGCCATCTGTCTGCCGCGCAGACGATACATCTCTCTAATGGGCATCTTCGCTATATCGAACACCGTCTCTTCGGTTTCGAATACGCCTATTCCGCTTTCGTTGACCTTCTGCTTGGGACGCATAACGGGATTGCCGTCCTTGTCGAGCTTTGCCGTTCCGTCCTTTTTAAGCTCCTGCTCGAATATTATCTCCCCGTTCTCGTCCCTTTCGTAAACGGGAATATATCTGCCGTTTCCGTCGCGCTTGTAGTCGTTTGCTTTAAAGCGTATCGAGCCTTCGACTATCTGACCCGTAGGTCCCTGCAAAAGGCGCATTATTGACATAGAGGTTACGCTCTTGCCGCAACCCGACTCGCCCACGACGCCGACGGTGGAATTTAAAGGTATATTGAACGTTACGCCGTTTACAGCCTTGACTACGCCTTGGTCGGTGAAGAAATACGAGTGAAGATTTTCAATCTCCAATATATTCTTCTCGTCCTTCAATTCGCAGGTGTACTCCGACTGGGGCTTACGGCGGTTCTTCTCATGCTCGAGACGGCGCATTTCGACGGCGTTAGCCTTTGCTATCGCCCTTATCTCCTTGCCCGTCAGATAATGGTTGACGCTCTTGCTTTCTTCCCCTTCACCGTCTGACTTATTCTTTTTGAAAAATTTAAGTATATCTGAAAATTTCATCGGTTAACGCCTCTGTTTAGGGTCAAGCGCGTCGCGCAATCCGTCGCCTATGAAGTTGAAGGCGAGCACGGCGATAAGGATGCAGATACCCGAGGGTACCCACACGAGCGGAAAGCCCTGCAATACGTCGCTTCGTTTGGAGATTATCTCAATCATAGTTCCCCAGGAAGCGTACGGCGGCTTAACACCGAGACCGAGATACGACAGGGTTGATTCGTAAAGTATCATACTGCCGAGCGACATCGTCATCGTTACGAGTATCTGGGGAAGTATGTTGGGTATAAGGTGCTTGAATATGCGCCTTGCGGTCGAATAGCCCATCGCCTCCGCCGCAACCATATACTCCTGCTCTCTCAAATACAATATCTGACCTCGGACTAATCGCGCCATTCCCGTCCAGGAGAACAGCGACAGTAGTATCATCAGGATATATATGTAGTATTGTTCGGGCACGTTGTTAGCGTTCAGTACCGTACCTATAATCAGCATCAACGGCAACGTTGGCAGACACATAAGCATATCGCATATTCGCATTATGATATTGTCTACCCAGCCTCCGTAGAAGCCGGCTATACCGCCCAGCACGATGCCTATTATCGAAGTTAAAAATACCGCCAAGAAGCTCAGCGTAAGCGACAGTCTGCCGCCGTACATAAGCCTGCTGAAAACGTCAAGTCCCTTTTCGTCGGTGCCGAACAAGTGGTCGCCGGAAGGGTCCGCAAGCGAGTTTATACCGTTATCGGTAATGACTATCTGCGTGTACTTTTCGCCGTCTTCGGTGACTTCCGTATAGGTCTGGTAAGTCATCTTGCCCGTTCTGTCGGTTTCGGTTTCGCCCCAACGCTGATAGACGACGGGACCCAACCAACTGAATATGAAGAGGAAAACCAACATTACGATACCCGCAATCGACAGCTTCGAACGGAAAAACCTTCTTAAAACCATTCGCGTAGGCGACATAAGTTTTACGTTCTTGTCGAGGGGCGCGTCGGTGTCCTCCGAGTTGCCGGATTGGACCTGCTGTTCGAAGGTTGCCGTCTGCGCGACTTCCGCGACGTCTGCAACTATCGCCGCTGCCGCTGCGTTACCTTCAACGAAGGTCTGCGCCTCGTTGGCACTTTCTTCTGCCACCGTATTAAGCTCCTTTTCGGGAAGCTCTGCCGCGGATTGAGTTTCGACTATTTCGGATTTCTTTTGTTTACCTTTCACGGTCAGCCTCCTTTACGCCAGCTTGACGCGGGGGTCAACCACCGCGTACATCAAATCAGACAACAGTACGCCCAGTATGGATAGAATAGCCAGGAACATATTGTAGAACATTATGACGGGAATATCGCCTATCTGCATAGCTTCGAGCGCGTACTGTCCTATACCGGTAAGTCCGAATACCTGCTCGGTTATCATTGCGCCCGAGAAAAGTCCGGGAATGAGTCCCGCAAGCGAGGTAACGAGCGGTATCATAGTATTTCTGAAAGCGTGTTTATAGATAACCTTACCCTCTTTAAGTCCCTTGGCGCGCGCCGTTCGGATATAGTCGGAGTTCAGAACTTCGAGCATATTGGTTCGCGTCATACGCATTCGCCCGCCGATACTTAATATGATTACCGTAAGTATTGGCAGGAACAGATGCCAGGCAAGGTCGCCTATTCGCTCTATACCCGTGTAGTCGGCGCTCGCCGTCTCCATACCCTGTACGGGGAACCAGCCGAGCTTGTTCGCAAACAGGTCTTTAAGCATCTGACCGAAGAAGAACGACGGCAGGGATATGCCCAAAAGTACGAGAACGGTAACGACGTAGTCGCGTATCGAATACTGGTGAGTCGCAGCCGTAATACCGAGAGGAATTGCTATCAGAAACTCGAACACGGTTGCAACAGCCGCTACGAAGAACGACGTGCCTACCCTGTCCCCCCTGAATATGTCCTCTATTACGGGGTGCTGAGTTTTAAAGGACTTGCCGAAGTTGCCTCTGAAAATATTTCCGAGCCAACTGAAATAGCCCTGAAAAATATTTCCATCGAGACCGTAAGCCCTGTAAAGCTCTTTTTTGAACTCTTCAGTGACGTCGTTGCCGGACGTGTTTATCTGTATTATAAGCTGATCTACGTAGCTGGTAGGCATACAGCGTACCAGCGCGTAGAGAATTACAGACACGCCGAACAGAATTATCAGCGAAAGCCCCAATCTTTTAAGAATGTATTTTAACACTTCTTACTTTACCTTCCGTTTTAGTGTGAATTAATTATTTTACGAGTTCCAGCTCCCATACCTTTTCAAGAGGCGAGGTATAGGCGTTGACTTTGGTGGGGAAGCCCTTTACGGTCTTGCCGTTGTATGCGTAGAGATTTTTTCTCTGGTATACGGGAAGTTCAACCGCAAGGTCGAGAACGTATTCCATTGCCTGCTTATACAAAGGCGTTCTTTCGTCCTGGTCCATCAGTTCACGCGCGTCGTCGATAACGTCGCTGAGCCTGTTAATTATGCCGGTCTCCTCGGAGAAGTTCGAAGGATCTGCCTTTATCTCACGGTATCCCCAGGCAAGTACGCTGGTTGCCGACGAATTCTTGTGATAAACCTGATACATATCGGGGTCAATCGTAGAGCCCCAAGCCGCAGCCCAGACTTCAAGAGAGCCGGTAGAAAGCTTGGTAAGCGCCTGCGAGTCAGCCCTGACGGTTACGTCCCAACCCATATCTTTGAGAATTTCGGCAGCCTGCTTGAATACCTCGTAGGTGGGATGCTCGGTTATGGATGCGCCCGCAATCGTAAAGGTTACTTTAAAGTTTCTCTGATCGTCGGGAACGAGGTTCATATAACGCTGAATTTTCGCCTTTATGTCCGCTTTGGTCTCGTTAGCGCCCCACTGCGTATAGTCGTATTTGTTCGCATCGGGTTTGATAGGAGTTTCTCCGTCGGCTTCGAAAGGATACGCCCAGTTCATTTTGGACATAGGCCAGTCGATATTCCCGCACGTACCGGTATCGTAATACGTGAGTGCAAGCGAAGTCTGCATTGCCGCCATTATAGCCTTACGGATATTTATGTTTTTAACCTTGCCGGCATTAATTCCGATATAGCCGTAGCCGAGCTGCCAAGCGTCGAGCTGAACGTAGCCGCTCTTGGTCATTCCTCTCAGACGAGTGGAATTTGCCGAAGTGAACTGCGGGGTTACGAAGTCAACCGCACCGCTCTGTAAAACGTCGAGCGCGTCGGAAGGGCTTACCACCTGGAGACGTAACTTTTCGGTCTTTACTTCGAACATAAAGTTGGGGTTAGCCTTATAATAAACTATGTTGCTGTTTACGAAATCACTGCCGCTCGGATTATCTCCGTTCTTACGGTTGGTTGCCATGTAGGGACCTGCGCCTACGGGTACCTCAACGTGTCTTAACGATTTAATCGTGTTGCTCTGGAAAGAAGAGCTTGCATAGTCCACGCCGAACTTATTGTTTGCAATATCTATCTCTCTGCCGTTGGGATGATCGCTGTCCGCAGTGTAGTAGTGTGCGGGAGCGACGGAGAAGCCGAAGTTATAAATAGCCTTGGGGTCTCTGCCGTTGACGGTAATCTGAACGACGTCGTACTCGTTTTCGTTTACGGGAGTGCCGTCCGTATTGTGCTGATGAGCAACTTTAAAGCTCTTGCCGCCGACCTGAACGTTGTCAATCGCGGTGCTGTGTCCGAGAGAAACTATACCAGTAATATTGGGAATTGCAAGACTGTTGCCCGTGCCCTTTTCACCGGTGTTCTTAATTACTATTTCGATAGCCGCGCCCGCATACTCGGTAAGCACGGTTCCGGCGGTACCCCAGCCTCTCAAAACGTTATTGAAGCTGTAGGTTACGTTGTCGTCATATACTCTCTTTATAGCGTCTGCCTGGGTTTTGTAGGTGTTTAAAATCTCTTCGCCGACGAAACTATCTATCCTCGTCTTGTCCTCTCTTCCCCACTTATCGCTATCATTGGGGTCCTGAGCTTCGGTATAGACGTGATACTTGGGAGTGATATATCCCTCGTATAAGAAGAACTTGAATACGTCGTTATTGAGCTTAGTCTTCCACTGAGCGTAGGGTGCGGTAGTCGTATCGAAGGATTCCTTAGCCGCCCTGAAATCGCCCTCCAACTCTTCTTTAAAAGTTTTGAGAACGTACTCGTAGTCTTTTAAAAGCAAATCGCGGAAATAATCGTCTTTATTGTCTCCCTCGTTTTCCTTGTCTGCTATCTCGTCCTCGGGACAAACCGCTCTCTTATAACCGTAGGTGACTTCACACTCTTTTATATCCTGCCTCATTTGCTCTTCGGTACGGCTGTAAGAGTCATTGGAGCCCTGTATAAGACCTGCATTCTCGTAGATAAGAATAAGCTCCTCACGGCGAGTAGTTGCATACATATTTGCGTAATTGGAGATTTCCTCTTCGAGGTTGGCGCCCGAGTCGCCGCTTCTTTTCTGCGTTCTGTAATCGGTAAGTCCCTTAATCTTTACCGAATACATAGTCGAAGAACCGGTGTATACGGGGTCGAGGTATTCGTACAGATTGAAGAATACGTCGTTTACGGTAAGGGGCTTTCCGTCGGAGAATTTAAGTCCGTTTTTAATGACGAACGAATAGACAGTCTCGGTACTGCTCGTCTCGGCGTCTATTTCGTAAGCTTTGCAGACCGTCGCGTGTTCGTCGTCGGCGATAACCTTTACGTTGCCTTTATCGTCGGCGTCGTATGTAAGCATACTTAACTGCGTCATTCCTATTACGTCCTGGTCGGCTCCCGCCGTGGCGTAGAAAGGATTGAACAGACCGCTTAACTCTTCGGTCATCAAGACGATGCTGTCCTTCTTGGTTTTACAGCCGCTTATAGCGGGTAAACTTGCAAGTCCCACCGCGCCGCATATGACGAGCGCCATAGTACGGACTAGTTTCTTTTTATTCATATCAGTTGCCTCCAAAAGTATTTATATCTTCAAATTGATTATCTTTTTTCGTATTCGAATACACTATATTGACCGTTCCGTCAGGCGATATCGTCGTATCTTCGACGCTCACCGTAAACGAATAAACGTACGAATCTGCCGTTTCACCTAACATCTGGTCACCCGACGCCTGTAACTTTATGCCGCCGCCAGAGACGGTTACTCCATCCTTACTGCCGGTACCGACAAGCATATTAATCGTACATACGGATAAATTGTTCACTTGTCCTAAAACAAGCTTACCGCCCGCTTTTACGTCGGAGACGGCCGCGCCCTCTTCGATTTCGCCTGCAAAAAGTCCAACGGAACAATGCTGATTTCTGCCCGTTTTCTCCAAGGTCATGGTCGCGTCGGTAAACGAAACACCCGAAACCTTGGCGTCTTTTGAAATCTTGCCGAACAGTCCGCCGTAGCTCGCCGTGAGCGAACTAAGCGTAGCTTTGACGTTCGCTACAGTCACGGTTTTACCGTCTTCCGCACGGAACTCGCCCTTGAAATTACCCGTCGTAAACAAAGTCGGCCAATCCGTATCGGAAAAGTCCAGATCGTTTAATATAGTATAATATCCGTTTAAGTTCGGATTATCTTTAAGCTGTTTTGCCGTCTTTATGCGGTACCTTACTACGTTTTCAAACTCGACGTAGATTTTCTGCACTCTGTTCACGGCAGCCGCGTGAAGCGTATCCAAACTACCCTGATGTTTAAACGAAGTTTCTATCTTCTGCGTGCAATCCTCATCCGAGTACGCCGCCACGAACGTGCTTCCGTCAAGTTTGGGGAAGGTATACGTGCGGTTATTTTCGTACTTGTGACTGTGCTCCATTACGCCTTCACCCCAGTCGGGAACCCATATCGTGTCGTAATCCGTCGTCAGGGAACCGGGAGCGTTAGTCGTCTTATAGTCGAAATAGGTCTCGCCGTATTTCGTCCACTGCCCGTTATTCTTATAGTAGTATTCGAACGTATAATAGGGCACCCAGCCTGCGTATAAGGTCAGTTTCTTTTCACCGCGTTTCGTACAAACGAAGGTGTCGTTTTCAAAATCCCAGTAATCGTCGTAAGTGTATTTCGGCTCGGTCAGTACGCGCTGCGCCTTGTCGTTGGTATTTTCGACGTAGTATTCGCCGTTACGCTTTATAAGCACTTTACCGTTAGCGTCGATATAGTTGCCTCTTTCGTCAATGACGTAGTATTTACCGTCCTCCTCTTTTATGAGCCTTTCGGACGAGTCCTTGATACTGCCGTCACTCTCCTTGACTATCGTACGCGTTTTGTACCAACCCGCGAAGAAGTTCTGCGGCTTTGTCATCGAGACACGGTTATTGCGGTCGGACGAGGTGGGTTCCGTCAGTTTAAAGTGATAGTTGCCCTCTTCATCCGCCTGATAATCGGAAAAATTGAAACCGTCCGCCACGCTTACGTTTTCACCGCCTTGAAGGCTACCGCCGTTGGCATCGTAATAAACTACGACGTCGTACTTATCCAATTCGGATTTTTGATTTTTGCACGCCGCAAGTCCCGCGCAGAGAGCGCCGAGACCTGCAACGCCGAGTAGAATTGCTAATTTTTTAATCATTATTGACCTTATTCAGCGGCGTCTTCGCCGTTTTCAGAGTTAGTTTCATCTTCGGAGGCAGTATCCGCCGAAACGGAAGCGCCCATTTTCTTTTTGAGTTGAGTTACCGTGATATACGCCGCAAGCGCGATTAACGCCGCACCCGCAAGCACGAAGCCGACTATAACCAGCACGAGGTTGTCGTTGCCCTTTGCCTGGGTCGGTTTCTTGTCTTCCGCAGGCGTAAGCGCCGCAAGCGTCTTCTCAGCCTTTTCAAGTTTGGTTACGTTGGAAATAAGCTGCTTCTGGTCGTCCGAAAGGTTGTCGTACGCGTTCCTTGCCGCGGCTACCGCATTTGCATTGTCAAGCGTTATTTCGTCGGGAAGTGCGGCTATATTCGCAATTACTTCAAGCGCCTTTGCACTTGCCGCGTTGCCGCCGTTTACCGAAGTCTTGAAGTACTGCGAAAGTATGAACGTATCGTAGTTGAGACCGTTAGCGGGTCTTACCATAACAAGATTATTGCTTATATGACCGATATAGTCAACAAAATTTGCACCGAAATAGAAATTATTCGGACTGCCGCTTACGTTCCACATATAATATTTGGATATTCCCAGTCCCTCGTAGGTGGAGAAATAACCGCTGAAAGGCAGATTGGTTAAATTCGCATAGGTCTCGTTGTATTCCTCTTCGAGCGTAGGCGCTTCATAACTTAAGAACGCTACCGAATTCAGAGCTTCACAGCCGTAGAACGCCTTGTCGCCTATCGCCTTCAAAGTCGATGCGAGGGTTACGCTCTCCAAAGCCGAACCGCTGAATGCACGCGCACTTATTCTTACGGTACCCTCAACGACCTTATAGAATGCGTTACCGCTTGCAACGGGATAGCTTACGAGGGTCAAACCGTTTTTAACCTTCTTATAAAGAACGCCGTCTATTACCTTGACGCTGTCCGAAACGTCGTAGGTCGCAACCTCCACCTGCTCTATTGCGTTGCCGTCGAACTTTACCTCTTCCTTCTTTGCATAGGTTTCTATCTCGCAGTTGTAGAAGGGATTTTCGCCGAGCTCGGTGAGCTTACCGCCGAACGTTACTCTCGTTATTTTGCTTTCGGCGAATGCGTAGTCGCCGACCGTCTCCGCCTGAGTTAAGTTTACCTCGGTAAGTGCGCTTCCGAAGAACGCATACGCACCGATGGACACGGCTTTGTCGAGATTGGTTACGGTAGCGAGACGCTCGTTACTCTCAAAGGTGGAGCCGCCGACCGTCGCGCCCTCTTTTAAGCTTACCTCTTCAAGGTCGCAGTACGCGAACGCCGCGTCGCCTATCCTGTCAACCTTTGACAAATCGACATCGGTTACAGCCGCGCCGTAGAAGGCGTAACCGCCTATCGTCTTTACGCTGTCGGGAAGATTTACGTCGGCAAGCGAGGAGCATCTTGCAAACGCGTATGCCGAAACCGAATTCACCTGTCCGAGCGTTACCGAAGTAAGCGCAGTGTTGTAAGCGAAGGCACCTTCTCCGATTGAAGTTGCCGCGGAGAGATCCGCCTGTCCGAACTTAGGCGCGAACACGGTAGTCACGTACGAGTCAGCCACAAGCACTCCGTCTTCGTACCTGAAATTGTACGCGCGTTGGAACACTACGGAGCCGTCATAATCGTAGCCCGCGACCATATAGTCGTAAGTCACCGAACCCGAGAATGCGAAGTCGCCTATCGTCTTGACTTTGGAAAGGTCTACTTCCTTGAGCTCGCTCGCGTTGTAGAAGGCGTAATTGCCTATATTCGTTCCGTCGCCGAAATTGATTGATTTAAGCTTTATATTGCCCGCGAACGAGTAATCGCCGAGCGTTACTCCGTCGCCCAGGCTGACGCTCTGAAGGTTCGAAACCGAAACGCGGAGCGAATTTATTGTGACGCGTGAATTTATATTGAAACGATAGAAAGTAACGGTATCTTTAACTTCGCCGCTTTCATCCTTTATTTCGTAGGTGTAAGCAGAATACATAAGGTTCATTATGTTCTGTTTCAGCTTATCGTCATCCTCGTCCACGTTGTCGTAGGTGAACCAGTTTATGGGATTACAGAAGGCATAATCGCCTATCTTTGCCCCGTCGCCTATCACGACGGACTTTAACTCACTGCAATAGAAGAACGCATATTCGCACACAACCGTATCGGGAGCAATCGTAACAGAAGTTATATCCGAACCCGCAAATGCAAACGCGCCGATAACCTTAACACCCGAAAGGTCGGGAGTTGAGCCAAGCTTAGTACCGGCAAAGGCGTATTCGCCTATTTCGGTGAGTTTGGGCATATCGACTTCTGCAAGTAACGAGCAGTCGGCAAACGCATACGCGCCTACGACCTTTGCGTTGGGTGCGTAAACCTTGGTTACCTCTATATTACCCGCAAACGCGCCCGCCACTATTTCCTCTGCTTCTACCGTAATATATCCGCTTGCGGATACCGCCGCAGGAGCTCTTAATATGAGCTTGTCGCCGGAATATACGTCCGCTCCGCCGTTTTTAAGCGTAAGCGCCGTATTGCCTCTTGCCAGAGTGAATTTGGCAACCGAGGTACCCGCAAAAGCGTATTCGCCGATTTGTGCAACGTCGTTTCCGAATTCTACGACGGTAAGATCGGAACACTTGTAGAATGCAAACGTCGGAATAACGACTGCGTTAATCTTTACCGTACGGAGATCGGTGCAGTCCGCAAAGACGTAAGGCGCAATCTTTATCTTGGAAGCCCTGAACGTCAAGCTTGCAAGCTCTCCGTTATATCTGAACGCGCCTTCGCCGAGCGACTGTGCGGTATCGGGAAGCGTAAGACTTACAAGCTTGTTGTGGGCAAACGTGTAATTGCCTACGGCTACCACGGAAGCGAGATTGACGTTTTCGAGCGCACATCCGTAGAACGCTTCCTTATTGATAAACTGTACGTGTTCGAGGTTAATCTTTTTGAGTTTTTCGCAACCGTAGAAAGCGCCGCCGCCTATCTTTTTAAGCGTTGAGGGAAGTACTACCTCTTCAAGTGCGGTAAGCTTTGCGAACGCATAAGCCTGAATCTCCTCAACGCCCTCGGGAAGTATAATCTTCTTAATCGTATCCTCGCCTATATACATCTGTTTGATGAGATAGGGGTCCTCCTCGTCGATTATATCGCCCGCCGCGGGATCCTTGTCGACGTACTCATAGTTCGAGAACGCATACGAATATATGGTGGTTATTCCTCTGTCGTCGGGAACGGTTACCGTGCCGCCCAGTCCCTTATAAGACATAAGATATATAGCTTGCGTTGTGTACGGGTCTTTTACGGTTATCGTAATTCTCTGCGAATACAGAGTAGCTTTGCCGTTGAAACGAACGCTGACTATTACTATCGTCGTGCCTTCCGCCTGCGCCGTAATTACTCCGTCGGGAGTTACCGTCGCAATTTTTGAATTGCCCACCTGGAATTCAACCGAGGTCTTTTCGGGGTAATACGAATCGAGCACGTAGTTCAAATCGCTTTCATCCTTGTTCTCGAGCGATTTATACTTTACCGAAACGCTCTCGGAGGGATACATTTCAAGCGCATACGAGGAACCGAAATCGTAGGTTCCGTCGGTTATACCAATCTTTCTGTCCTCGGACGAAATCGCGTAGTAGGCTTTCAGCGTCGTATACGAGTTGAGCTGGAATTTGTTTACTTCGGTGATACTGTATCCACCTACGTAGCCCTCTTCGCCCTCGGCGAGAACCTTGACGTTTAAGGTAGCTTCTATGCGGTTGCCGTCTTTATCGTAGCCTATCGCGGTAATAACGGCAGTACCGCTACTCTTTGCTATAATCGTATTGTTTATTATGTCGGCAATATCCTTGTCGCTGGTGGTGAAGTCAAGCACGTCAATCCAGGTTTCGTCGGGATATATATTGAGGAGCGACGATATGTTGAGCGCTTCGTTGGGGCTCAATCTGATTTCGTCTACCTTTTCACCGCCGTTTGCAAAGTACATAGCCGATACTTCGTCGGGAAGTCTCAATTCGTACGTCGCGCTGTTCATTGCATAGTCGTAGCAAATGACTATGAACGAATTATTATTTTCCACGAGCTTGGCGGTGCCGTCGGAAGTGTATTCGATACCTCTGGAATTCTTTATCTTGGCTACATAGTCCGTAAGCTCTACCGTAACGACCGAGGTCGAATTGAAGTTAGAATATACGGGAGTTACGTATTTACCGAACGAGCTCAGCGAGAAACGGTACTGAGGGTCTTTGGATTCGGTTATCTGTCCGACCTGCATACCCATCGCATAGTGGTTGTCGTAAACGCTGAGGTCGGCAAAGAGCTTGGTCTTTTTGGTAGTTCTGTCATACTCGGTGCGGTACGCAACGTCGGTGACTATGGGCGCTTCGAAATCTATGAACAGAGGGAACGTGAACGTGTTGCGCACGTTTTTCTGAGAGTAGTTCTCGCCGTAGTCGATGTATGCCGTCGCAGTTACCGTGTATTTTGTATTGTTTTTAAGGTTATGTTCAAGTACGCTGAAATCTACTTCTATGGAAGAACCGTAAATATTGTTTCCGCTCGAGAACGACTTGCGTAGGTTACTTTTCGTGCAGGAGAATATTTCGTTGCCCGTGGCATCTTCGGTTATTCTGATGTCAACCGTACGGCAGTTTCTTAAAAGTCCCGCAGTTATGCTTCTTATTCTGTTCACACAGGAGTTAGTGCCGTCCTGCTGGTTGGAGAGCGCGATATGGTCCTTGCTCGCCGCAATCTTGGAAGCCGAGGGGTCCTGTATGAAGTAGTAGGTTCCGAGCGTCGATATATAGTCGCTGTACAGACCGCCTAATACCCTCGTCGCGTAAGCGTCGGGCATAAGTTTATCTTCGTCGTCCAGACCTGCGTTTATCTCGTCTTTGTTAGTGTCGTAATACTCCTCGTCGAATATGGGAGCCTCCGTCCAGTCGCCGTAGAACGCGAGCATAGGCACGTTCATATCTATCTTAGTGCCCGCCGAAGCCTTGAGCGTTATGAAGCCCTCTACGTACATACCGTGCTTGAAGGACTTGTCGAGGTATGCCTTGTCTGCGTCGGAGAGAGTGATTTTAACCGTTACGTTTGCGGTACTGCGCGCGTTTACGCTTACGGACATACCGTTTTGGGTGCCCGCGCCGTTCACAGCGGTGATTTCTACCTTGCGTCCGTCAAGCATTCTGCCGTCCTGCGTTACGGTGGTATCGCCGTGACTGGTGTAGGTCTCGCTTACGCCCTCGGTCATTACCAATGCGTCGATAGCGTAGGTTACGGCGGACGTGCTTACGTTGGTTATACCGAACGTTGCTTCGTACACGCCGCTCTTATTCTTGTCGTCGCCGAGCTCTATCTTGCTCTTGTCCATAGCTTTTCCGCTATCATCGTAAGTCGTGATATAGGAAGCCGTCTCGGTTGCGGCGAGCATATTCATAAGTCCCGCGCCCTGCTTTCTTACTGAATAAGCAAGTCCGTTTTTGTTGCGGATAATGTCCGCGGTGCTCATCATTAGCTGATTTACGCGCGCGGTTACTTCGATCGGCGACAGGTCGCCGAATACGTCGCGGTTATCCTTGACGTACTGACGGATGAGCGCCGTCGCGCCCGCCTGGTTGGGAGCCGCCATCGACGTTCCCGACAGTCTGTCGTAGTTCTGTCCGGGTACGCAGGAAAGTATCTCGCCGCCGTGCGCGGTTATTTCGGGTTTGATTTTAAGGTCGGAGGTGGGTCCCCAGCTGGAGAAGTCTGACATAAAAGGTCCCGCTACCTGGCTCCTGCTTACGTGCAGTATGCCGGTGCCCGCCTTGGCAAGTATTTCGCCCTCGTCCTGTGATATGGAGCAAACCGCGCCTATATCCTTGCCGACGGACATCGAAATGTCGCCCGACACGTTGTTGTAAATTATTATGCCTGCCGCACCCTTTTCTACGAGCGCAATTCTTACCTTATCCTCAAACGTGGTAGTACCGCGCCTTACGAGAACTATTTTGTCGTGATAAAATTCTTTCGCTTCAAGGTAGTCTGCCGAACGGCCTATACCGGGTATGGTAACGTAGGTGAAGTCATAGCTGTCAACTCCGCCGACCGTCTTTAATACGTCGTCCACGAAATCTTTGTTCTTTGCCGACGACGTGGAAGCTTCCTTGAAATATATGATACGTCCGTCGTGAGTTAAATAGGGAGTTTTTACGCCGTCTACGGAAGCAACGGAGAGCGAAGCGGCATAAGTCGAAGGCGAGCCTACCGTACCCGAATCGGGATTGGAGGTTAAGCCCAAGCTACCGTTTTTATCCGAACCGAATGTCGCGTTATAGTCGTTGGACGCCGCCGCAATGAGCGAGATGCCCGTCGACTTTACCTTGTCGTATATTTCGTTGATGTTTTGTTTGTCTATTTCACGCGAGAACCCGCAGGAAGTGCCGAGCGACATATTTATTACGTCCACGCCGAGCTTTACGCAGTCGTCTACCGCCGCGAGTATCCAGCTCGTCTTTGCGCCGTCCTGAGTATCGGAGAATACCTTCATTATCGCAAGCTGTGCATTGGGAGCAACGCCCGTAATCGTGTCGTCGTTACCCGCGATTATGCCCGCAACGTGGGTGCCGTGCGAGGAGCTTATGGGAGCGACGTCGCTGTCCTTGTCCGCATAGTCGTACGCAAAGGGAATTTTTCTGCTGACGTATACATCGCTGCCGGTAAGTCCGCTCGTCGTCGCCGCGGCGTTGGTGCCCGCGATTTTAGAGTTAACGACGTTCAAAGTGAACGCTTCGTTCGCAGTCGTGAAGTTGGCGGTCGAGAAAGCCGTATGGGTATAGTCGCAACCAGTATCGAGTACGGCAACTATTACGCCGTCGCCGTGATAGTCGCACTCGGAGCTATTGAAAATGCCCGTCTCGTAGACGTCTACTTCGTTGTTGACTATCTGGGTTTCAGCCTCGTAATATACCTCGCTGACGATGAGCTTTGCACTATCGCCGAGCAACGCATCCACCCTGTCGAAGTCTGCCGCTTTTAAGGTGATTTCGAAGCCGCTTAATACTGCGTCGTATTCAGAGCCGAGCGTATAATTTACGCCGGACTTATCAAGCGTTTCTATAAGCTTCTTCTTCTCCCTCTCTATCTTTACAGCCGTTCTTTCCGCCGAATAGGTGTCGAGATAGGACTGTAAGCTTCCGTTGTAACCGGACTTCTCATAGGCATCCACGTAGGAGTCGGTATCCATCGTAACTATAACGGATATTTCCTGGTCCGACGCTACGGTTTCGGGCAGTCTGTACACGACGCTGCTATCGAAACTGCTCTCTATGCAGCTGTCAATCGACAGATCGAGTTTGTCGATAGTATTGGAAGCAAGCACTGACTGAGCGCTCTTGTCGGTAAACGCGTGCGCCACGGTGCTTGACGTTATGCAGGCAGCCGACGCTATTGCGAGAAGGGCTATTGCCGTCTTTTTGAGTTTACTTGATTTAATCATTTTCTGTTCCTTCGTTTTCTTCGGGTAGTTCAACTTCGGTTATAACCACGGTGTCTTCTTCGTCCTCGCCGCCTTCGGTTACTTTGACGCTGAATATTCTGCCGTTTTGAAGGGTTACGGTATATTCGCCGTTCTCCTCGGAATATTCACACTTATAAGGCATATAGGACGTGCCCGTCTTTTTATCGTCGTTGTATAAATAGAAGTACAATACTTTATGGTTTACCGCATCTACGTCAGCGTAAGTCTTTTGGTTTTCGCCGTACACGGTTACGACCGATTCGAGCTTTCTTATAGAAACCGCGGTATATACGGGATAAGCTTTGCTCTCCGCGTCGACCGTCGATTTCGTAAACGTCAGCCTGTAATATTGGGTTGCCGTTATTTTGCCCGTCTCTTCGTCGGTAGTTCTGTTTATATAGTAGACGCCGTCTTCGATCGTAAGACCCGTAGTGAACTCTATGTCGTCTTCGCCTTTTTTCAGCTTTACCTGGAACACTTCTCCGAAAGTGTCGAAGTAATCGGACGCTATGAGCATCTCGACCTCTGCGGAGTAATCTCCGTCGGTGAGCGTCTGTACGCGCACCACGCTGTGAAGTATATACCCGATTATAGTGGGATTACTCATTGACTGCCTGGCAAACTTTAAACGATAGACGTATCCGTCCGTATGGGTAAATTCGCACTCGTAGAGCTGTGTTTTTTCGTCGTAGACGTAGTCGAGATGATTGGGTTTTATAAGCTCGCCTTCGGTATCGTAAATGTCAGTACCGGTACCGAAATCGGTATCAACGTAGGTTTCTCCCTCCACGCCTTCTTCGTCCATCACGGTCTTTATAAACACCGTACCGAAATTATTCGGAATATTTATACCGTACTGATACCCCATCATACTTGCAAAATAGTTGTACATAAAGTAGTTGTACTGGTATATGTAAGATTCCAGTTCGAGTACGTGGCTCATAGACTTAACGGTATAGAAGCTGTTGCTCGAACCGTCCGCGTTTGCTCCGCCGTAAGTAATATCTATATCGAAGCGGAAGTAATTGCCGGAGAACGATATGGAGAGAGGAAGTCTGACGTAGGTTTGAAGCTCTCCGTCAACCATCTCGCGTATAATGTAGCAGGAGTAACTGCCACCTTTAAGAATAACGGTGCCCGAAACGATAAATTCCGTCGAACCTGCGGGAGTGAAACTGAGTGTTTCAAGTGCATAGGGCTCCGTCTCGTCCTTAAAGGGTACGGGGTACTTACCTGCGTTGTCCGCCTGTCTGTTGAACGAAATAGCGAAGCCGTCGCTTAAACTGTAAGACTTACCCTCGAACTCTATGGTTTCCGCGCCGTATGCGCAGAAGTTTTCAATCTTTATGAAATTGTACGCGTTTGCGCCCGTTTCACCGTCCTTGGGACGACGGTATATCGTAACGTTGTTGACGCTGTCGTCTTCGATATAGTAGTAATAACGGGTAGTACCGTTGAATACGGCGTAGCCAAATCTGGTGAACACGAGCGATTCGAGCGTCGAGGTGTAGTAGCCTCTCGTCATATAGTTGTTTGCGGTTGCCACGCCCGTTTCGGTGTCGTATTCGTATACGCACGCGTCGTCGCCGTCCTCATTGTAATAGTAGAGAAGATTTTCGGTAACTATCGTATAGAACCCGTCCTCCCTCGTGCCGTTGTCGCCCGAGTACTTGACCGCCTTACCCGCTCCGTCGAGAATGAGAACCGCCCAGTCGGAAGTGCTGATATAGGTGCCTATTACTTCGTCCTTTATCGTTACGAACAGCGGTATATTCGTGCCGCTTACAACCATAAGCCTGAATACGCCCGCGATATTCTTTCCGTCGTAGTGAACCGTTACGACGTCACCTACCATATCGTAGGTGCCGTTTTCATCGATATAACTTTTAACTCTCTCGCCTTCTTCTTCGATTAGCGTGTACGCCTTGAGCTTTCCGTAGCCGTCGAATTCCAACATCACGCCCGTTAAATACGCATTGTCGTATATGAAGAACGTGCCGTACTCGACGCCGCGTATCGTGAACGAGCGCGACGCGCCGTTTACTACGTCAACGTAGAAATATCTCTGCTCGGTAGCGATTAAAATTAAGTTTTCATCTTCAATCGAATAGGTACCCGAGAACGTACCGTCCGTAATGGTAAGCTCCGCGTTAGCGCCGTAACCGTCGAGCTCGAGAGTGCCGTATTCGGAAACGTACCTGCCCGAATATGTCTCGTTATATACCGCGAACGCCGACGAGGACGAAGAAGTGAACAGCGTATACTGTACCTGCGTGTTTCCGTCGTCGGATACGAAAGTGTAAGTACCGTCGTCGTTCTTTGCAACCGTACCTACGACGGTGGTCGAAGTCTGTCCGTCCACTACTGTATAGCTTGCCTCGGGAAGTTCTATTTTACCCTTGCCGGTGAAAATTATATATGAGTTTCTGTCAGTTGAGAGCTTTTCGGTCAGCTTGTAAATTCTGTAGGGCGCATACATAAGCGGTTCGAACGTCTGATTGTTCTTATCCAACTCAAAGTAGCGGCTGGCGGAACCGACGGTAACCGCCAATATATTTGAAGACTCGGTGTAAGTTCCTACCGTCTTATTGCCGTTCTTATCCTCGTGGATTGCCACGTTTTCGAGACTGCCTACCTTTAAAAGGGAGAGCTTTGCACCGTCCTCCGCAGTATATTCGGTAACCGTGCTTACGGGTACGCTGTCTACGGAGTATTCCACACAAACCAGAGCGGGAAGACTTACGCCAAGCCCTGCCGGAAGCGAAACAACCGTGAGAACCGCTTTATCGGGTACTTCGCCTCCGAAGGGAACGGTTATTCCGTCGGGAATTTCAAAGGTATCCACGTTATAAAGGTACATTCCGTCCTTAAGCTCATAGGTACCCGTGGAAAACTTTACGATTTCGTTATCTATCTTCGCATACATCGCCGCGGATTTGACGTCTCCGTCCGTGAACTCGTCGTTGAGCACGAAGTACACGCGGTTATATACGCCCGAAGCGTCCGCGATATTGTACTGCGTATATCCGACGGGCTTTTGTGTATAGCTGTAAATTACCTTTGCGGGAGTATCGTCGCCGCCCACCTCTCTGCTGTCGACTATAAATATTGCGTTCGTCGAGCCGCCGTTATATAAGGTCACGGTGAATTTACCGAACGAGGTCGTACCCGTCTTGTAGGTACCCGTAGTCTTGACGCCGTTTTTGTTCCATACGGCGTTGCCGTATCCGTCTAAAGTCAGGCTGTCGCCCGCGTTGGTTGCGGTAATGTCGTAAGCCGCTTCGTAGGGAAGATAGCAGTCTCTGCCGTCAATCTTCATGAGCTTTGCTTTATAGCTCGTACCGCTCGAAGTCGAATAGGTCAATACGTCCCCTTCTATTTTACAGTCGAACGAAGTGTAATTCTCTCCGCCTTCGTAACGGAAAGCGTTACCGAAGCCCGTGAATATCATAGCGCGGTATGCCGTGTAACTGGTAAGACCGCCATTGTCGCTATACGTTCCGCAGAAAATAGTACCCTTACCGTACTTCTCTTCGTTGAGGACGCTGAATACGTCGTAGTTCGTATTCTGAACGGGCATGGTCATAACCTTTATCGTCAGAGTCTGTCCGCTGAGATCGCCATCGGTAAACTCGGCAATATACAAACCGTTCTCGTCTATCTTGTAGGTACCGGTGGATGAAATATTATTTTCGCCGCCCGTAACTCTGTAAGTGATACCGTTGTATCCGTCCAAAATCAAGGTGTTGTTTTCGTCGAGTCCCTCGCCGTATACGTAGCGCGTAAGGGCTTTCATATCATTGTCGGGGTTATAGTACGAGAAAGTACCGTCGGGATATAATCTGCCGACTACCCTGTTCTTACCGTCCCTTACGGAGAACTCGCCGTTACCGTACTCGCCCTCGAAGAATACGCCGCCGCGGTTTAAATAGATTTTGTCCGAGTTTTCGTCTAAGAGGAAAAGCACGTCGCCGCCGCCGAACATATCGGTCTTGCCCTTTATCCATACGGCGTAAAGTCCCATATCTTTTTGGGGTATAAAAGCCTCGGGTTTATTTTCAACGCCGCCGTACAGCTTTTCGGCGATTGCATCAACTTTGTACTCCACAGCACCGGAAGCCGAGGTCGCCCAACCTGCAAGGCAATAGCCCTCGCACTGTAAATCGGCGGGGAGCTGAACCGAGTTACCGTATCTTACCTGCTCAGTTTTTACGACCGCATTGTTGCCGTCGGGATAGTTGCCGCGGAAAGTGACCGTGTAGGTTTCTCTGTCGTAATAGAGCTTGAAGAGGTTGTTTGCGGGCGTATCGGTAAGCGTAAGCGAAACCACCTCGTCACCGTGCTCAACAGCCTTAAAGCCTACGACGTCGTCTGCGGATACCTCGGGAGTTACCTTAGTACCGACGTAATCGTAAGCTGTCAAAACTTCGGAGTCCTTTACGTAGGATGCGCCGTCGAGGCTCTCCTTATAAATTTCAACCGTGTATTTTACCTTGTATCTCGCGGTAAGCTCTACGCTTTCGGTCATTCTGTAGTTCGGGGTGACGGGCGTAGTACCGTTCAACCAACAATCAAACTTGTAATCGGTTTTAACGGGAACGTAGTCCTGTAAGAAATCGTACAGGTTCGAGCCGTCCTTAAGCTTGAGCGAGGTCTGCGAAACCGTACCGCCGTTCGCGTCGAGGCTGACAGTAAAAAGCTGCGCCCACTTTGCGTAGTACGTTGCGTTGCCCGTAACCTTTACGGAGGTTACCGCTTCGCCGGTCAAATCTTCGGAATTGTACCATCCTTCAAACTCGTAACCGCTCTTTTCGGGAACGGGAAGTTCGTAATTTGCGCCCTTGTCGAGCTTTACCGAGCTTATCGCCGTACCGCCGTCGGTATCAAAGCTTATCTGTACCTTTTTCGAGTTGCACGCGCCTAAAACGAGGCAGGTGCTACCCACTAAAAGCAATGAAAGCGTAACTAAAAATTTTTTCATAATTCTAATCCTTGAACGTACATCTGCACGACTTTATTATATAATTTAAAATAATCGCGGGTAAATATTATAACAATTTCTATGACAGTTTGTCAAATCATTTATATCCCGCAGAGATATTTAGGCGTTTTGACCGACGCTCTTTAAATCGGTCAGTCCGAGGTACTGCGCCATACGGCGTAAACGGTTGAACCAACGGGTATATTTTTGAACTCTTCCGCAGTAAAATCGCCTAATTGCGCGCCGCTTGTAAGCGACCAACCGACAAATTCGTAACCCGCGCGAACAGGATCAACGGTTCCGTTCAATTCGTGCGAGAGCGTGGTAGAAGTTACGAGCACGCTTTCGACGTAGCCCTCGTCGGAGACGTTACAGCCCCATATTACGGGTATATACGAAGAATTCCAACGCGCGTCCCAGCTTTCGGGACGGCTCTCCGCAGCGCAGTAGAAGCTAATCCCGCCGCATCCGTTGAATGCGTGTCTGTCAATATTCTCTACACTTTCACCTATGGTTACGGAATTTATCTTAGCTTTATAGAACGCGTACTTCCCTATGCTTTTAAGGCTTGACGGTAAAGTCACGGTGCCGAGTTCGGCATTTGAGAAAGCGTATTCGCCGATTGTTTCGACGCCGCCCAGTCTGGCTGAAAGCACACCTTTTTCCAAAACGCCTTTACATCCGAAGAACGCGTAATTGCCTATCTTTTTCACCGAAGCGGGCAAATTTATCCTGACGCCCGTCGCATTTATATCCGCACGCGTTTCGTTCGTCTCGGTTTCATCGGTTTTATCGGCTTCGGTTTTCTGATAGAAAAACGCATAGTCGCCTATTTCTACGACGCCGTTGCCGAAATCGAAATTTTCGAGCGAATCACATTGACTGAAAGCGTGTGCGCTGATGACTCTAAGTCCGTCGGGAATGGTTACGTTGTTTAACGAATTACACGCAAAGAACGCATACTCCCCGAGTTCTTTCATATTTGTACCGAAGGTCAGCGCATTCCCGTCCCCGTCGAACGAGAGATTTTCGCAGTAGGCGAACGCCGCATAGCCTATTGAAGTGAGTGAATTACTGCCGATGTTTTTGACCGTAACAAGATTGGTACAGCTCATAAAAGCCTTATCTTCTATGGTCTTTATTCTCGAGGGAAGCGAAACGTCGGTAAGCGCCTCGCAACCGTAGAACGTACCCGCCTTAATAGTGTCGAGAATGGGATTTAAAGCTACGGCAATCAGCTTTTCGCAGGAAGCGAACGCATAGCTACCGACTATGCTTGCGCGGTTTACGCCCGTAATACTTCTGATATCGGCACATCCCGCAAACGCCTGGTCGGCAATTCCATATACCGAAGATTTGAGATCCACGCTCGTTATCGGATTCATCTGGTCTCCGACGTAGTCGACTACCCAGCTCTCTAATCCCTTGATACCCGCGTAAACTACGCCGTAATCATCCGGCTCATTATACAAAGCCGTATCTCGGAACGCATATGCGCCCACCCTCTCGACCGTGGACGGTATTATTGAAATTTGCGTACTGTTGGCAAGAAGCTTGCATCCGTTGAAAGCGTAGCTGTCAATAACCTCAAGTCCGTCGCTGAGATATAAGTTGGTCAACCTTTCGCAATTGCTGAACGCACCGTAGCCTATACTGTAGAGCTTCGACCCGTTACTGCTGGCTACACGCCATACCTGGGTGCCCCTGAATGCGTTAGTACCGATATATTTTAAGCTTGCCGGAACATTGAACTCCCAGGATGAGTGTTCATTTGAAGGTCGGTTCAGGAACACGCTGCCGGCTATTCCCACAATACCTTTTTTCAGATTATCCGAGGATAATCTTGTAACACCGATCAGGGCGTCTTTCGTGGAAGCAACCAACCAATCACCGACGTAGATTAGCTTATCGCCGGCTTCTATTGCGTCGTTATACGTTTTAGTGCCGTTGAACGCACCGCTCTCTATTGCCGTTACGCTGTCGGGTATGATAACTTCGCTCAATTGCCCGCAATCGTTAAAGGCTTCATCCCCCACCGACTTGAGACCGTAGGGTAAATTCAATTTTACCAATGAATTGCACCCTTCAAAGCACTGCTGACCGAGTATTTTGAGGCTTTTCCCATCACTGAAATTAACGGTCTTTAAGTTTTCGCAAAAACCGAACGCCTGTTTGGGTATATATTCTATTCCGCTACCGATAGTCAAAGTCTCGGCGGATATGCACCTGAAAAACGACGAACTGTCTATAGAGGTTACGCCGTCGGGTATATCGATGCTTGTAAGTCCCGAACAGTTGCTGAATGCAGACTCGCCTATCGTCTTAACGTGAGTTAAATCTATCGCAGACAGCCCGCTACAATAAGCAAAAGCAAAAGAAGATATATCTTCAAGTCCGTCGGGAAGTATAATTTCCTTTATCTTATCGCACGATTGAAACGCGGCGCTACCCAAACGTTTAACCGATTGGGACAACTTTACCTCTTCGAGGTTGGAACAGCTGAAAAATGCGTTGCCGCCTATGGAGGTAATCTTGCCGCCTATTGTAATCTTGGTGAGCTTTAAAGACTGCTTGAACGCGCTGTCACCGATGGCGGTTACGGGTTTATCTCTGTAATAGTCCTCTATCGTAACCGCACCGTTAGACGAGCCGGCACTGGATATTTCATACTCCGAATTATTGTTTATAAGTCTGTATATACAGCCCGATTCGTAATTTTTATGAAAATCGAACTCTTCCGACCACTTTGAATCGGCATACTTCGTGCCGTCGCCTAACGACCTTATCGCTATCTTATAATCACCCTCTTCCAAAAACGACAGCCCTATATTAGCTCTCCTGGAAGATTGTACGGTTACGTTGGTTCCGTCGGGCTTGTTTACTCGCACTTCGTATCCGCGCGCCGACACCACGTCCGTCCAGGTCAATACGTAGTCGTCGTTCACTCTGACGCCCGTCGGCGAGCAGAGAGCATTTTTACCTACGCAACCGGCGCAGAACGACGCAAGTATCGCAAGAAACGCCACTAAGGCGAAAATTATTTTAAATTTTTTCTTCATAGCGCTCCTTTATTACTTTTGATTACGCTTCTTTTCTCTGTATTCGCGTATGATTTCGTGCGGCCACTTGAATTTGAATTTTCTTACCGCAACGCACAACAGGAACAGCACTATCGCTATTATCGTCAAAGGCATTACGGGGTTATAAATATTCTTGAATATCACCACGAAATCTTCGAAAATTTCCCATGGTGCCTCGTTATCTGCGATAAGTTTGCCGTCACCGTCTGCGGCAAGAGCCGCAAGCGTATAGCTCATAGTCTGCCCGTCGGTTGCAACGTTTACGTCGTATTCCTTCGAATACGAAAATTCTTTGTAGGTCACGAATTCTTCGACTACTTCGTCCGAAGAATTGTACTTTTTTATGGTGATTTTATATACGCCGTTACTCTTTATCACGAAATTACAACGGGTATAGTTGTTCGAAGCGGACAGCGGTGTCGTGACGTAGCAGGGCTTGCCCGTTACGTTTTCGGTTACCTTATTCATATTGACGGTAACCGTTTGCCCGTCGGCGGTATAACTTAGCTCGCCGCGCAGATACGAACCGGAAGGCAAGTCGGTATATACGCTCATCTGATTGAGATAGTTCTCGCCCTTGATTTCCGCCGTAATACCGCTCGGTTTAATATTTTTAAGCGGCATCAAATTGAATACGAGATTGGATAAGAACTGCTTGCCGTTTTTATTACTCAAAAATTCTTCAGACCAATCTGTATATACGTCGCACATAAAGCTTCCTACCATACCGCTGCCGAATTTCCATTGCGCATATATAGGTGCTCCGTAGTCCGTTGACAGTATGACGTCGGCGCTGGACTTCGCCTTAACGCCGTAGAAGCCGCCGAGAGTTACCGTCATATGCCTTAAAGCATTTCCTTCTTCGCCTCTCTCTACTCCCTTCATTACGGGGGAAAGCGCGTTGCTGATAAGCGGAGCGAAAGGCTCGTCGAAATTAACTTCCTTTATAGCCTTTACGTTGAGCTCCTCCTTCATCTCTTTAATGAATTCGTCGCCTTTGGTTACCGCGTGTACTCTGCCGTGACCCAAATCGGCGGCGTCCTGCATATTTTTAGCCGCAGACGAATCTTTTGCAATACCTACGCCGACGATAGAGAAAGTTATCTTGTCGTTGTCGTAGAAATTCTTGATTGCGGCTTCATAGGATTCCTTCTCGCTGGGAGGAACCTCACCGTCCGTAATGACTATAATATGCCGTTTGTCTACGTTTTCCAACGCCTTGAGCATACGTCCCGCACGGTCGATAGCTCCGGGGAAGGAAGTACCGCCGTTAGCTTTGTCTATGCTGTTTATCGCCGTTCTTATCTTTGTATACTGAGTGCAAGGCGTTATCGGTAAAATGGTGTTGAAGTCGGTATCGAGAGTAAGTACGCCCATATAATCTCTCTCGGTCATATTGTCCAGACAGGTAACCGCGCCCGAGCGCGCCCAATCCAACTTGGTCAAACCGTCCATACCTTCATCCGCCATCGACCCCGAACGGTCGATTATTATTACAAGACCGAGAGGCGGGGTATATTTTACCGCCTGTACCGGCAAAATCTCCTGCAATGTCGTACCGTATAAATCCTGCCTGTTGTAGGCGTGCGCAGTCTGTCCCCCGTCGTTTCCTCCCGTAGTTAACAATCCGCCGCCGTAATCATAGACGTATGAATAAAGCAAATCCACAAACGGATAGATATATAAGGGCTCTTCCGAAGAGGTACCGTATTTCGGATTGTCCTCGCGGAAATCGGAGTATGCGATATTATTTAAAATAACCTGATCGTACTTTCTCAGCTCATCTACAGTTGCAGGCAAGGGCTCGCTACTGTAAGTGGTAATAGTCTTTACCTGATAGCTCATTGTGATAAGCAACTCTTCAAGCTTTGCGGACGTCCCGGCAGCGCTGTCGATAATCAATATTTTATCGTAAACTTCTAAGTTAAGATAGGTGCTGTAAATATTGTTACCCTTAAGGCTGTCGCCTTCGCCGTTTACCGTTACGCGGAAGGTAAGCTCGTGCAGACCCTTTTCGGTAAACGACGGATTGAAGGTTATCTTCTGAATTCCCTCCGCAAGCTTGACCGTCTTCTCTCCTTCCTCGGCTAACTTTTCGCCGTTATCGTAAAGTTCCACCACTGCGTCGGCTACGGAATTGCTCTGCACGGAAAGGCTTACCGAACACTGTTCGTTTAAATTGACGTGGTATTCGGGAAGCTCTATACCCGTAAGCTGGACTTCGTTTTCTCCGTACGACGAAGGAATATAGGCAACGTCAACCTTGATGCCCTGCGCCGAAATCGATTTTATAACCGTCGAGGCGTCCTCGTCCGTCTCCTTTCCGTCGGTTATAAGAACTATTTTCGCCGAATCGGACGTAAAGAGGTCTTTGGTATAGTTTAAAGCCGCGGCAATATCCGTTGCACTGGTGTCAGGACTGTCGGCGCGAATATATCTCTGGTAAGCGTCGCTCAAATCGTCGGTAATGGGCACCGCGTATTCCTGATTAAAGCCGAACGTAACTATGCCCACTTTATAACCGTCGTTTTCGGCGTTATCCAATACCTTTGCGACAAAGACGTCGCGCGCTTCTTTTGACTCTTCCTGCGTGTCCGACACGTCTACGAGCAGTATTATTTCGTTTTGACTGTTGTTTGTCGTCTTAATAAACGTCAGACCTGCAATCAAAAATACCGCAAGAGTGACAACAATAGCTTCGAGAACCATTGCTACTATTCGGTTACGCGTTCTTCTGTACTTCTTTTTCAAAGTGAAGTGCGGTATGAAAATGATAGCTGCCGCAGGTATGAGCAGAAATAAAAGCCAGGGATGTGAAAAATGTATGCTTAAACCCATTATCCGCCTCCCTTACACGTTGCTGCGTACTTGCAGCAACCAGTCTATAAATAAAAGTGCAATCAGCGCGGCGGCAAACCAAATAAGTAAATCGTTTATACCGTCGTCGCTCTTTTTTATCTGTACGGGATTTCTGAGAGCGTTCTCTACCGAACATATATTACTCTCGCTTGAGGGTATCTTTACAAAGACGTTTTCCGATAATTCAGCCTGGTAATAGGTCGTTTGTGAAACCTCGTAAGTACCGGGAACGCCGAATATAAATTGTGCGGGGAATTTATCTAAAGTCCACTCCCTGTTGTTCGCGCCTGATATTTTAACGTTTTCTCCGCGCCCGTTTACGGTTAAGCTCTCTCCCACCTCGAACACAAAACCGTCCGTCATAACGGGGAAGAAATATTCGAATACGTTATGCATAAACAGCGGGAAATACATATTGTTACCGAAGTTCGAATAATGCACGCTGAACGGCATAACCATCATTTTATTCGGTCCCTCGTCCCGCAGAAGCAACATAGGATAGGTGTCGCAACTCAGCAACACGTCGTATCCGACAAAGTTGGAAATACGCGAATAGCGGCTGACCGTAATCGCGCCCGCCTTGACGTTATGCAGAAGCGGACTGTTGGCCTCGCTTGTGAGCGGAGCGTATAAGCCCGACGAATTCACCTGATCGCTGATTATAAAATCCGCTCCCGACGGCATAGTCGAGGCAGGGGGGTCCATAAAAAATACTACTCCGTCCGCAGGGATCACTTCGGGAACCCAGTGCTCGTATATGTAAAAATCAAATCCCGACTTTTCGGGAATTTCGTGGTTGTCCAGTTTTACTTCGGAAATCTGTAAATCAAAATCATTCTGATAATAATTCTGCAATACGAGCAGAGCGCTGTTGACGAAGTTGTTTACGAGCGTACTGGTGTACTGTACTTTGACGACGGGCTTTTCACCCCCGTATATACAGAAGACGTTGTCATATTCGTAGTTGTCCTTTTCGGACAGAGATATAAATATCGACTTGTAAGAATACAGCCTGTCGGAGCCTGTCAACGGATAGTACAACCCGTCCGCGGGAAGCTCGTTTTCTATAATGGTATCTCTGTTGATAAACAGTATGCGCTGAGTCGCGTCGTTACTGCATCTTATTTTGGTGCTGAAAAAACGCGTATCGTCTTCGCCGTTTGCGCCCTCTACGTTTACGTTCAGGGTGATATCGCAGTCGCGGTTATAACTGGCGACGTCAACGCTGATAGCGCAGAAATTGTCAATCATTTCGACTTCCGCGCCGAGTATTGCGGCGTTCCATTCGCTCAAATTCTGCACGGGTATCACCTTAACACCGTCCGGTACGTATTTAAACGTAACGTCTGTGTAGTAATAAATCTCGGCTTCGTGATTGACGGCAAGAACGGAGTCGCACAGAGAAATTGCGGCGTCGGAGTCGCCCGTACCGTAGGAGCAGTATTTATCGAGGTCTTTGAGCGAAGTAAGGGCTTCGTCGACCTTACCCGTATTTTCGGAAGAATATCTTTCGAAGAGAAAATAGGGTTGTTCGTCGGCAATTATTACCGATGCATAGCCGTTCTCTCCGAGCACGCCGTCGACAGTCTTTTTAACCTCGGTAACCGCTCTCTCGAAACGGGTTACTTCGTTTGACGCGGTGCGCATACTCGCGGAAGAATCGATAATCGCAACCACCTCTTTTCTTCCTGCCAATCCGTTTGCCTCAACCGAAACGGGATGCGCTATTATTAATGCAAAACACGTTAAAATAGCAACCTGACAAAGCACGATAAGTATGTTGCGTATCTTGCTGGTCGGAATCCTCTTCTTTTTATATTTGAGACTGAGCTTCCACATAAACGTGGTGGAAACGGTCTTCTGTTGGTAATTTGGCTTTATTACGTAGATGATTATCAGTACTATGACCGAAATCAACGCCAATAAACCCAAAGGAATTAAAAGTTTCATGCCATTATACCGCTCTTCAACAGCTCGCCGAACAGCACCTTTTCAATAGGTAAATCCGTTCTGACCGTAACGAACTCTGCGTTTCGTTTCAGACAGAAGTTCTTCATATCGCTTAGGTAATCTCTTAACGCTTCGTCGTACGCCTTACGCATACTTTTGGTTATCTTGATTTTCATATTTCTGAAGTCTGCAATATCCTCAGCCTCGGAGTCGAGCATATTAACTCTTCCGTCGTAGGACGGGTCGACCTCTTCGGGCGACATTATCTGCACGAGCATAACCTGTCTTTTCTTGTACAGCAGATAGTCGATCGCTTTCTTCCAGTCCGACTCGGTAAAAAAGTCGGAGATAATGACGGTAAGTCCGTTTCTGTTGCCCGTATTCTGGCAGGACTTTACGCAGTTTTCAATATTTGTGTCGCCCTCGAACTTAACCTGTTGGAAGTCCTTCATCGCTCTGAAGAAAGAATGCTTGCCCACTATCGTACCGTAGGGATTTATACTCTCGTTACCCTTCATTAAGTGGAACGACAACCTGTCCATATTCTGTACGGCAAGAAAGCCGAGTGCGGCCGCAGCCGCAACGGCGTAAGAACCCTTACCGCGGTTTCCCTTACCCATAGACGCCGAGCAGTCGAGAAAAATCTGTATCTGCATCTGCCGTTCGTCCGTAAACAGTTTTAAAAAGTATTTCTCGAAACGGCTGTAGAGATTCCAGTCTATTCTCCTTATGTCGTCCCCGAGCTGATACTCCCTGTAATCGGCGAACTCGACGGTCTGTCCATAGGTATTGACGAGGTGCTTGCCCCCGAAGTAACCCGACAGATTGGTTTTTAAATTGAGCGACAGCGTTTCGAGCCTTGCGAAAAACTTGTCGTCTAAACAAACTTCCTTCATCTGAATTTTGAAACTGTCTTAAATCTTAAATTTCTTGCCGACTTCGTCTATAATCATCTTTATTATTTCGTCGGCGGATACCCTCTCTGCAATAGCTTCGAAATTGAGCTTTATACGGTGACGGAGTACGGGATACGCAAGCTCGTTAATGTCCGAATATGCGACGTTATATCTGCCCTTTATGAGCGCCGTTACCTTGCCTGCGGAGATGAGTGCCTGTCCCGCACGGGGGCTGGCGCCTACGCGCACGTATTTTTTAGACGCCTCGGTTGCGAACTCGCCATCGGGACGGGTTGCGGCGATGAGCGTCATCGTATAGCGCATAACGTCGGTCGCAACGGGTATTTGGTTTGCCGTCGCGCGCATCTGTAAAAGCTGTTTACCGTCGCATACGCAGTCGGCGACCTCGTCCATCGTCTTCTGGGTCATATCTACTATCTGCATAAGCTCTTCAAGCGAAGGGTCGGGCACGTTTACCTTGAACATAAAGCGGTCCATCTGCGCCTCGGGCAGAGGGTAAGTACCGTCCTGCTCTATGGGGTTCT
>CAYMUQ010000002.1:0-46400 GCA_964393805.1 uncultured Clostridia bacterium | reverse complement strand
GAATGGTTCGACTACTGGAAAAACTACTGCAAAAACTTCCTTTTGTCCCTCGGTATGAAGGAAGAGAATTTGAGACTGCGCGACCACGACGCCGAGGAGCTTTGCTTCTACTCCAAGGCGACGACCGACTTCGAGTATAACTTCGCGTTCGGCTGGGGCGAGCTTTGGGGCGTTGCCGACAGAACCGACTACGACTTGACCCAGCACCAAAACGAGAGCGGCGAAAGTATGGAATATACCGACCCCGTGACTAACGAAAAGTACGTACCCTACGTTATAGAACCCTCGCTCGGCGTTGAGAGAACCATTCTTGCATATCTTACCGACGCATACGACGAGGAAGTACTCGACGCGGAGAAAAACGACGTGAGAACCGTTCTGCGCCTGCACCCCTTCCTTGCTCCCTATAAAGCCGCAGTGCTTCCCCTTCAAAAGAACCTCTCCGAAAAGGCGGACGAGATTTACAAAAAGCTTGCGAAGAAGTTCTCCGTAACCTACGACGTGACGGGTTCGATAGGCAAGCGCTACCGCCGTCAGGACGAGATAGGCACCCCCTTCTGCATTACGGTAGATTTCCAGACGCTCGAGGACGGCACGGTTACAATCCGCGACCGCGACAGTATGGAACAGATAAGATTGCCCATTGCGGAACTCGAAGGACATATCGAAAAGAGCCTCGACTTTTGAATTTAAACCATAACAAATGCGGCGGCGCATCATCAGGATGCGCCGCCGCTTGCTTTTTGCATATTAAATATCTTTGGGTTTCGAACTGCTTCTTCTGCGTTCGAGTTCTATATCACCTTGCAGGTTCAGTTCCTCGCACGGGTTTTCGTCTATGTAGCCGTTGCTTTCGGCATAAGAGAATATACTCTTCGTCGCCCACTCGGTAATGTTGAGGTCCTTCTCTGGCACTGTCGACAGCATACCTTCGACGTCCTCACCGTCGATTGACCTTATCATCTCCTTGCCGAGAGCGGGAAGAATATATTTGTCGAGGCACGCGTCCACCCTCGTTCCGTGTTTTTTGTACGCCTTTTTAAGACCCTTGCTAAGCTTCTCGTTATCAACCAGCATCTGGTTCCATTCAAGCGCAACGAACGAAAGAGGGCGCTTTACGGTTGCCGACGCGGGAGAAATCAGCCACTTGAAAAAGCCTGCTATTCCTCCGAAGATTATGGGAATGAGCGAGAATATTATAGATATGATGGCGACCACCATAGCCAGCGTATTTAAAGGACTGCTCTCCGCCTGTGTAGAAATTACGAGCGCGGTAATAGCTACGGCAAGCGAGAAAAGGCGTACGGCAAGCAGGACTATCCTGTAAGCCAACTTTTTCTTTTTATCCGATTCGGTCGTATTACTTTTACCCGTACACAGCGCAACGGCAAGCAGGACGACGAGCATTACGAAATATACGCCCACGCAGACGTACAGCGCTACCGCCCACCCGAGATGCAGTCCTTCCGCAACCTTTCCGAATAAAAGAAGCGGAACGTAAATTATGAAAAAGATGAGCGAAATCACCGTAGTTAAGGCGTTTACCCTTCTCTTTATCTGCGCCCTGTTAGTCCATACGGGCTTTATCCAATTTAAGTAAAAATCGGTCACTCTGGGCATTGCGACGTTGACGGTGTCTATAACTCCGCCTATTGTTTTAAACAAATTTTTGCGACCCTGTTTTTTATCAACCGCCTCTTCGCCGTCTGCCGCTTCGCCGGTTACCGCCAGCTCGTCTTTGCGACGTCTCATACGTTGATACCTCCTACTATATTTATTCGATAAGTCCGCCGTAGTCGTCGTACAGCTTTTCAAGTTTTTTTCGAACCTCTTCCAGCTCCTTTAAAATGGGTGAAAGCTTTGTAAAATCACTTGCAACCGACGGGTCGGCAAGCTGTGTATTCAGCTCGCTTTCGCGCCGTTCGCAGGCGGATATGTCCGCTTCAACCGCCTTTATAGCCGCAGATTTCTTAGCCGCCTCCGCTCTGTCTTTTTTGGAACGGTAGGAACTTTCGGACTGTTGCTTCCATTCGGCGCGGGCGCGTTCCTCTTCCTCTCTTTTCTTAACTTGCGCCGCCGCTTCCTTTTGTGCGGTATAGCCCTCGAAACCCTCGTTATAGAGCGTCAGTTTGCCGTCCTCGATTTCGGCTACGCAGTCGCATACCGCGGAGATAAAATAGCGGTCGTGCGACACGAAAACCACCGTTCCGTCAAAGCTTTTTAACGCTTCTTCCAAACTCTCCCTTGCGGGTAAATCGAGGTGGTTGGTCGGCTCGTCCAAAATGAGGACGTTGCCGCAGGCGTTCTCGAACACGCAAAGCGCAAGCTTGGCTCTCTCGCCGCCCGACAGGCTCTTGACTTTCTTGTCCATATCCTCAGCAAAAAGTCCGCACCGCGCAAGCGACGAGCGCACCTCGGTCTGTGAGCTCACGACGTGCCGTCCCCACAGTTCTTCGAGTACCGTGTTTTCGGGATTTAGGTTCGCCATCTCCTGGTCGTAGTACGCAATATTGACGTGCCGTCCCAATTTTATCTGAGGTGTGCCGCCCGCGGTCACCGCTCTTAAAAGGGTGGATTTCCCCGTTCCGTTTTCGCCGACTATCGCAAGCTTTTGCCCTCTTCTGAGTGTAAGACACAGATTTTTAACGAGTACCTTTTCGCCCGCCGACAGGTCGAAACCGCTTATATTTAAAACCTCTTCCGCAGGCTGTTGGGTATAGGTAAATTTGAACTTCGGGGGCGACGGCGGAGTAAACGGCTTTTCCAAAATTTCCATTTTTTCAAGCTGTTTTACTCTCGACTGCGCGCTCTTGGCGGTAGTTGCGCGGACTATGTTTCTGTCTACGTAGTCCTGAAGCTTTGCTATCTCCTCGCGCTGGGCGAGGTATTCCTTCATCTCCCGCTCTATTCTGTCAGCTTTTAGCCGTTTGTATTTGGTGTAGTTGCCGCTGTAAGTATAAAGTCTGCCGTTCTCGATTTCCGCAACCCTTTCGGCAACCTTGTCTAAAAAATAACGGTCGTGCGATACCACGAATACCGCGCCTTTGTAGGTTGAAAGGTAAGTTTCAAGCCAGCCGAGAGTTTTCAAATCGAGGTGGTTGGTCGGCTCGTCCAAAATTAAAAGGTCGGGCTCTTCCAATAAAAGTCTTGCAAGTTTTAATCGGGTCTTCTCGCCGCCCGACATAGTGTCGATTACCTGCGAAAACGCACCGTCGAAGCCCATACCGCCGAGTACGGTTCTTATCTTTACCTCGGCGTTGTAACAGTCGTGAGAGCTTATGAATTTATTTAAAGCCTCTATCTTTACCGAAAGCTTGGAATACTCCGCGCTTGCATAGGGAAGCTCGGACAGTTTAGTTGACAGCTCCTGCAACCTCTCGACCGCGTCGAACTGCTCTTTGAGTGCGCCGCGCATTTCCTCTATTACCGTGTTGCCGCTCTCGTATCCGCCGTTCTGTTCGGCGTAACCTATCTTTACGCCGTTTTTCAAAACCACCCTTCCGCCGTCGGGAAAGAGTGCGCCGGTAATCAGTTTTAAAAGCGTGGTCTTGCCGACCCCGTTTTCACCCACGAGAGCGACTTTTTCGCCCTCGTGCATAATGAGCGACAAATCGTCGAATATTAAGTTTCCGCCGTAAGAAAATCTTACGTTTTCAACCGAAAATAGCATTTGTTAAAAATCCCAGTCGGGAATAAACGAGGTGTCCGCGCTCGTCCTGTCCTGTAAAAAAACGTTCTTGATATTCAGCCTTTTGACCGCCGACAGCACGCTCTTGTACTCTCTGTCGGTTATCGGGCGTTTAAGCTCGTCGAAATTCTGCGCGTCACCGAACGGCGTGTACTGGCTCATAAGCGAAAAGCAGGTACCCTCGGGAAGACTTGCGACGAACTCCGCAATCTTTATGGAATCGTACGCGGCGAGCGGCAATATAAGGTGCCGAACTATACAGCCCGACAGCATCTTACCGTTTTCGAGCTTTAAGGGCTTTTTAGTCATATGCCTTATCGCAGGCAGAGCGAACTCCGCGTAATTCTCTATCCCCGTATATCTCTTCGACAGGAACGGGTCGATAAATTTCAAATCGGGCAGATATACGTCCGTAAAGGTATCTGCAATTTCAAGCGTCTCGATTTTTTCGTAGCCGTGAGTATTGTAGACCACGGGAAGGTCGGGTTTGTACAGCGCGAACGCTTCGGCTATCTTATCGACGAAGTGTGTCGGCGTAACGAGATTTATATTGTCCGCGCCCATATCTTCAAGCTTTTTGAAAATATCGGCAAGCTCCTTTACAGTTATGTCCTTGCCGCGAAGATTTCTCGACAGCTCGAAATTCTGACAGAAGGCGCACTTTAAACTGCAACCGCAGAAAAATATACAGCCGCTTCCCTTATCATAGGATATGGGCGGTTCCTCGAAGGGATGAAGATAGTATTTGGCTATCCTTACTCCTCCCGCCGAGCATCTGCCCTTAACTTTGGTTCTGTCCACGCCGCATTCTATCGGGCACAATCTGCAATCCACGGTTATATTGTAACATATAAAATAAAGATTGTACACAATAGAAATAAATTTTATTTGACAAAACTTTCAAGCGCGTTTATAATTTTACCGTAACCTATAGAGAGTGTGCGAGAGAACGGCTCTTTGACCACACAGCAACCTGCAAAGCAAGGTGCTAATACCGTACCGATGGGTAAAATAGATTATTATTTGCCCGTTCGTTTGAGCGGGCTTATTTATTTCAGCAGACAACCATTCAAGGAGTACGAAAGTGAGAAAATTTTTTACCAGCGAGAGCGTTACCGAGGGTCACCCCGACAAACTGTGCGACAACGTTTCCGACGCGATAGTAGACGAAATTTTAAAGAAGGATAAAAAGGCGCGTTGTGCGGTCGAGTGTTGCGCCGCATACGACGGTATGCAGATTTTCGGCGAGGTCACCACTACCGCCGACGTCGACTACGAAAAGATAGCGCGCGAGACGGTAAAGAAAATCGGTTATACCGACGGAAACTTTGCGTACGATAAGTTCCGCCTGAATATCGCAATTCACGGTCAGAGCGCCGACATTGCATTAGGCGTCGACAATTCTCTTGAAAACAAGGCGGGCGCGAAGGACGCCGCGGACGAGCTGGGCGCGGGCGACCAGGGTATGATGTTCGGATTTGCCTGCCGAGAAACCGAAGAGCTTATGCCCCTTCCTATTATGCTTGCGCACAATCTTGCGTACAAGCTTACCAAGGTAAGAAAAGAAGGTACTCTTCCCTATTTAAAGCCCGACGGCAAGACCCAGGTCACCGTCGAGTATAACGGCAATACGCCTGTAAGAGTTGATACCGTAGTCGTGTCCACTCAGCACTCCGAGGAAGTTTCTCAAGAGAAGCTTAAAGCGGATATTCTGGAAAAGGTTATAAAGGCGGTCATACCCGAAAAACTGCTCGATAAGGACACCAAATATTTTATCAACCCGACGGGAAGATTTATAATCGGCGGACCCGAGGGCGATTCGGGACTTACCGGCAGAAAGATTATAGTCGACACTTACGGCGGTGCGTGCGCTCACGGCGGCGGTTGTTTCTCGGGCAAAGACCCCACCAAGGTCGACCGTTCGGCGGCGTATATGGCGCGGTATATCTGCAAAAACCTCGTTGCGGCGGGACTGTGCAGCAGAATAGAATTGCAGGTTGCCTACGCTATCGGCGTCTCCCGACCCGTATCTGTATTCGTCGACACGTTCGGCACGGGCAAGCTTAAGGACGGCGAGATAGCCGACGTTATAGTCAAAGAATTCGATATGCGCCCTTACTCAATTATTAAGACCTTGGGACTGCGCGCACCCATATATTCGCAGACGGCGGCTTACGGTCACTTCGGCAAAAGCAACCTTCCCTGGGAAAAGTGTGACAGAGTTTTGGACCTCAAAAAATATCTGAAATAAATAACCGTAAATAAAGAATGCGGCGCGTGCAAAATTGCACGCGCCGCTCCTTTTTCATAAAGTCTTTTCATCTTTCGAGCATAGCTATAAACTGTTGCTCGTCGATAATTTTAACGCCCAATTTTTTGGCTTTGTCGAGCTTCGAGCCCGCCGCTTCGCCTGCGATGACGAGAGTGGTTTTTGCGGTTACCGAGCTTTGACATTCACCGCCGTTATCTTCGATAATTTTCTGCGCCTGACTGCGCTTGTACGATTGCAAGGTACCCGTCAAAACTACCGATTGCCCCGCGAATATGCCAGACTTTTGCTTATTTTCGGGCGTTTGGACGGTAATATACGATAAGAGCGCTTGAAGCTCGCTTATATTGTCCTCGGAGTTGAACCAGCCGACTATGGTATTGGAAGTAACCTCGCCGACGTCCTCAATATCTTTAAGCTCCTCCGCAGTGGCGCATTTCAGCGCGTCTATGCTTTTAAAGTGCGCCGCAAGCGCTTTAGACGCGACCTTGCCTACACCCTCTATACCGAGTGCGAAAATAAATCTGTCGAGCGGTACCGTCCTGCTTTTTTCTATTGCGTTTAAAAGATTTGAAACCTTTTTATCCTTAAACCCCTCTAATTTAGAAATATCCTCGGCGGTCAGCGCGTAGAGCTTTGACGGTCTGTCCACCCCAAGCGTTTTTAACGCCGAAAGCGCGGTGGCTTCCGAAAATCCCTCTATATCCATTGCGCCCTTGGACGCGAAATGCGCAAGGGTTGCCACCACTCTCGGCTCGCACTCCTTATTCGTGCAAAAGAGGTTTGCACCTAACTCGGACACGGGCGAGTTGCAGTAAGGACAGCGCGCAGGCTTTTCGACCTTTACCGCGTTTTCGCCCTCTTCGATACACCCTAAAATTTCGGGAATGACTTCGTTGGAGCGGCGAATGAGCACCTTGCTGTTTATGCTGACCTTCTTTCTTATAATATCGCCCATATTGTTGAGCGTAGCTTTTCTTACGGTTGCGCCGCCCAAATCGACGGGTTCGACTTCCGCAAGCGGTGTAAGCTTACCCGTCCTGCCGACCTGCCATCTTACGTCTTTGACTACCGTTTCGGCTTCTTCCGCCTCGAACTTGTACGCCATAGCCCAACGCGGGAATTTGTCGGTATAGCCTATCTCCTCGCGCACCGTGGCGTCGTTGAGCTTAATAACCGCGCCGTCGGTCAGAACGTCGATTTTCTTGCGCTCCACCTCGATTTCTTCTATCGCGGAAATGACCTCGTCGCCGCCCGAACAGAGTTTAAGGAACGGGTACACTTTGAAACCGTTGTCCTTTAAAAATTCGAAGTGTTCCATCTGCGAGGACAGCTCGCCGTCGGACGTATAGTTTACGTTATAAAAGAGAATTTCGGGTTTTCTCTCGGCGGTCACCTTGGGGTCTAAATTTCTTATCGCACCCGCGGCGGCGTTCCGCGCGTTTTTGAGTTGTTCCTTTGCGGTCTTGTTATACTCTTCGAGCACAGACAGACGAATTACCGCCTCGCCCTGCACTTCCAAAAGCCCCTTATATTTTATGGTGAGCGGGAAGCTCTTTATGGTAAGGCACTGCGCGGTGACGTCCTCGCCCTCAACGCCGTTGCCCCTCGTCGTGGCGCGGACGAATTTTCCGCCGTCGTAGGTTAAGCACATAGTAAGTCCGTCGAACTTGTATTCGACGGTATAGCTTGCGTTCTTTACGACCTTTTCAACGCGCGTGAAAAAAGCCTGCAACTGCTCGTAGGTCACGGACTTATCTAAGCTGTAAAGCCTGTGAATATGGGCGTGTTTTTCAAAGCCCTTTACGGGCTCGCCGCCCACGCGCCGAGTGGGACTGTCGTCCTCGACTATACCCGTGCTTTGCTCGATTTCGCGCAGTTCGTCGTACAGTTTATCGTACTCCCTGTCCTCGACCGACGGGTTGTCCAAAACGTAATATTCGTAAGCCCATTTATTGAGCGTATCTATTAAATATCTTACTCTGTCTTTCATCTTATCCTGCATATGTTTACAGTTTTTCCAAAGGTGCGATTGATGCGGACAGCTCTCTTATGCCCTGTCCCTCGAAGGCAATATCCACGACCGCGCCGCCGTTCTTCAATGCGACGACCGTACCTATGCCGAATTTGGGGTGGCGCACCTTACAGCCGACGGGGTAAGTTTTGCCGCCCGCCGCCTTGGGCTTTGCCGCACCGCCGAACGACGAGGACGCCGAAAACTGTTTCTGCGTACTATTCTGGGTCTTGGGCTGTGAGTACGACGGAACGTAGTCGGGCGTGTATCCGCTGTCCGAAGAATATACTCCCCTGCCCTTCGAAGGCTCGTCCCAGAAGTCGCCCTCGTATCCGTCCGAGCCGTAACCGCTCCGTCTCGAACTGCCGTATGAGTTGTAGCCGCTTCCGCGGTAAGTGTTATAACCCGAATATCTGCCCGACTGTACGCTCTCTTTTATTCCGCCGAACATATCTAAAACGAAGCGCGAGGGAATGGTCGGCTCTCTGTGTCCGTACAGATACCTGCTCTTCGAGCGCGTGAGGTACAGCCGCTTTTTCGCACGGGTAATCGCGACGTACATAAGCCTGCGCTCTTCCTCGAGTGCTTTCAAATCGTCCTTGGCTCTCGAAGTCGGCATTATACCGTCCTCCAAACCGCAGATTATGACGTTCTCGAATTCAAGCCCCTTTACCGAATGAATTGTCGCAAGAGTAACGTAGTTGCCGTCGTCCATTTCGTCGGTGTCCGAAGCGAGAGTAATCTGATTGAGATAGTCGTTTAAGGTGGCGGTCGGGTTGAGCTTTACGAAGTCGTCGACAGCCGCCACGAATTCTTCGAGGTTGGCGAGCTTTGCGTCACCGTCGTCGGTACCGTCGTCGTAAGCGGACTTAAGATTTGTAGAGTTTAAAATTTCCCTTACGAAAGCGCCGACGCCCATAGTCTGCGAGTACGCAACGAGCCGCGTCAAAAGCGAGGCAAACTCCGAAAGCTTGCATTTTACCGATGCGGTCAAAGGCAGTTCCTCCGCGTCTATGCAGGCGTCGAAAAGAGAGAGCGACGAGGCGTTCGCGTACTCTTCCATTACCTCTAAGCTCTTTGCGCCTATTCCGCGCCTCGGAACGTTGATAATGCGCGTGAATGCCTCGTTGTCGAAGGGGTTGGATATAAGGCGCATATACGCAATGACGTCTTTGATTTCCTTTCTTTCAAAGAACTTGAAGCCGCCGAAAACCTTGTACGGTATGCCGTACTTGCCAAACTCCTGCTCGTAAGAGCGGGTAAGCGCGTTTATGCGCATCAGGACGGCGAAATCGGAGTATTTACCCCCCGAATATATCGCCGAGTTTATTGTTTTAGCCGCAAAGAGCGCCTCGTCCTTTTCCTCTTCGGACTGGACGTATTCGGGCTTTACGCCCTCCTCCGCCTCCGTCCAGAGCGTCTTTTCGTGACGTCTGCCGTTCTTGGCTATTACGGTGTTTGCAAGATTTAAAATGGACTTTGTGGAACGGTAATTTCTTTGAAGTTTAAAGACCTTAGCCTGCGGATAGTCCTTGTCGAATTTTAAAATATTTTCAATCTCCGCGCCGCGCCAGCCGTATATCGACTGGTCGTCGTCACCGACGGCAAAGAGGTTGCCGTGAACCGACGCAAGCAGTTTGATTATGTTGTACTGAACTGCGTTGGTGTCCTGAAACTCGTCGACGAGTATATATCTGAATTTGTCGGAAAGATAGTTTTTGACTTCTTCGTCAAACCTTAAAAGGCGAAGAGTTTCGACGAGTAAATCGTCGAAGTCGAGGGCGTTGTTTTCCTTTAAACGGGCGTTGTATTGCTCGTACACCTGTACTGCGGTCTTTATTCCGTCCTCGCCCTTAAAGCGCGTTTCGTAAGCGTCGGGGTCGAGCCCCAAAGTCTTTGCGTTGGCGATATGGTACTTGACGTTTTTTAAAAGCTTTTCGTCTAAATCCAGCTCTTTGAAAATCTTCTTTATGACGTTCGAACGCTCGGTCTCCGAGTATATGGAAAAGTTGGATTTGATGCCTATGGATTCGCCGAAGCGTCTTAAAATTCTGACGCACATCGAGTGAATAGTGCATACCCACATATCGCTTATTTCGCCCAGACGCGCCTCGACCCTTTCTTTCATCTCCTTTGCCGCCTTGTTGGTAAAGGTGATGGCGAGAATATTCGAAGGTCCGCACAGCTTCTTTTCAAGTATGTAGGCAATGCGCGTAGTCAGAACGCGCGTCTTGCCGCTTCCCGCGCCCGCAAGCACGAGCACCGCGCCCTCGGTCTCACAGACGGGCTTAATCTGTTCGTCGTTTAAGCTCTTTAAAATCTCTTCCATAAGTAAAATAATTATACCATAACCCTACGGGTTAAATCAACAAAATACACTAAATTGTGCGGTCAGACGCTCTCTTTTTCTTTGCGGTATTTTTCGAGCGCGGCAAGATATTTCGAGGACAGCTCCATTGTGTAACGCTGTTTCTCTTCGTAGGACAGATTGTCGTAATATTTGCGGTCGGTAAGCCTGCCTATGGCGTCGCTGGTCTCTCCGTGCTCGTCCAAAAGGAGTTTGACCTTTTTATAAAATTCGTCTTCGGTCTCGCCGCGGATGGCGCTTCTCACCTTTCCGTAAAGGTGGCTTTTTACTCTGCTTGCGTTCTTACCGCTCTTTTCAGCCTGCATTGCGGCGACGTCCACGTCCTCCTTACACTGTTTCCAGAAATCCGTAGAAAGTCTCTTTTTCGCTTGCTTTGCCATCACTTTCAAATCGTCCATAATATTGCGCCCTACCTTCAAATTCTTACAATAACCGACATTTCGGTAAATAAAAAACTCTACCCAAGCTTAGCTTTGGTAGAGTTTCAAATTCTTTTCTTTAATTTTTGCTGCGCTTTCTTGCCGCTTCGCTCTTTTTACGTCTCTTCACGGAAGGTGACTCGTAAAACTCCTTCTTGCGAAGGTCGCCGATGATACCGTCGCGCGAGCACTTTCTTTTAAATCTTCTTAAAGCGCTTTCAACCGACTCGTTCTCGCCTACTTTAATGGTCGACATACTTTTCACCTCCCTGTTTTCAAAATGCTTTTCAAGTATAGCAAAGCCGCCTTAAACTTGTCAAACAAATTAAGGCGGCAAACTTCGTTTTTTAAAATTAAATTACGGACATTATTACGTTGATTATTATTCCCGAAATTACCGATATTGCGTACAGTGAAATAATAAGCAGGATATTGCGTTTTATCTTCTTGGTGTTTTTCAAAAGGACGACTAATCCCAGTCCCGCGTTCGTGCAAAGTCCCGCCACGCAGCTTCCGAAGGTTATACCGCCCTTTACGAAGGTCTGGGTTATGATAACCGACGACGCGCAGTTGGGGATAAGTCCCACCGCAGCCGTTATAAACGGCTGAAAATAAATACCGCCTATAAGGTTTTCGGCTATCCGGTCGCCGACCTGCTCCATTACGAAACCCAAAACGAGATTTACAAGGAGAATAAATCCGACCACCTGCAGAGTGTGCAGTAACGGCTCTACAAGGTAAAGTTTTACCGCACTCTTGCCCTCGTGTTCGTGTCCGCAGGAATAGGCGTGAACCTCTCCCGCGCGGCCGTACAGAGACTGCGTCTCGGCGTTTTTGTCGGGTATAATCAGATTGATTAGATAGCCCGCCGCGACCGCTATTAAAAGCTTGAGCGTTATAAGCGGCAGAATATATTTTGCCGCCATCTCGCCGCCTGGCGCGGCGCTGTCGGTAAGCAGTATTATAAGCGCCTCGTCGCTCGTCGCGAGAAACACCGCCATAATAGTGCCCGTGCGGATAAGTCCCTTGTCGTAGAGCTTTGCCGCCATTACTGAAAAGCCGCATTGCGGGATAATGCCCGTCGCGCTTCCCAAAAGCGGTGCAAGCGGTCCTTGCAGAGCCTTACGGCTCTTAGAGGCGGTCGTACCGTTCTCCATCAGCTCGATGAGTATATAGATTATTAAGATAAAAGGAAATACGATTGCCGTATCCTTCAACGCATCGAGAACGATATCCAAGGTATGCCGCCTATTCGAAAAAATTTATTAAATTATTGACCGTTTACAGTTAGTCTAAACGGGCTTATTTCTTCTTTTTCTTGTTGCCGTCGGGCAGACGGAGCTTTTCCCTTATCTGCTCCTCTTCTTCGAACGCAAGCGGTTTGAAGTCCGCGTCCGCAAAAGCGGTCTTTTGATAGCCGCCGTCGCGCTCTAAAAGCGTAAGCCTCGTGTCGCCGTCGAAGACGAACGCGTGAGTTAAGTCCGCAGTCACGCCCGCCTTGTCGCCTTTTTTGAGCCCGTCGGCTTTTACGAGTACCGAAATATCTTTAAAGTCCAACTCCGCATAGCCGGCGTCGCCTATCTTCTGCGAAGCCGCCACGGTACCCTCGAACAGCGCGTCTTTGCCTACGCCCATATCCTCGGGGCGAATTCCGAGAATGACTTTCTTATCGGTACCCGCGTATTCGTCAAGCGCGGTAAAGCGGCTGACGATATTTTCGGGAAGAGCAAAGCGAACGCCCTGCGCCTCGATAAAGACGCCGCCGTCTTTTACCACTTTACCGTTTATAAAGTTGACCGTGGGAGAGCCAATGGTAAACGCTACGAAAGCGTTTTCGGGATATTCGTAGAGATTTGCGGGAGTATCGATCTGCTGGATAAAGCCCTCGCGCATAACTATAATGCGCGTCGCCATCGTAAGCGCCTCGTTGACGTTTTTGGTTGCGTAGATAAACGTGCCCTTCACTCTCATTTGGAGATTGATTAAAACCGAACGGAGTTTGGCGCGCGTCTCCTGCGAGATACCCGCGATAGGGTCGTCGAAGAGATACAATTTCGGCTCTCTTGCGATAGCTCTGCCGAAAGTCACGTACTGCTTCTGCTCGGTAGATAAAGTCTTAGGCTTGCGGTAGAGAACGTCGTCAAGTCCCAAGATAGCCGACGCCGCCTTAACTCTCTGCTCTATGAGCGTTCTGGGCGCCTTTCTCAGTTGAAGTCCGTAAGCCATATTGTCGAATACGGTCATCGTAGGGTTCAGAGTGTTGCCCTGAAAAATCATTGATACGTCTCTGTCTCTTGACCCGACCTGCGTCACGTTCTTGCCGCCGACTATAATCTGTCCCTCGGTAGCGTCTTCAAGACCTGCAATCACACGCAAAAACGTGGTCTTGCCGCTCTTTTCACCGCCTACGATAGCAATAAATTCGCTGTCCGCAAGCGAAAGATTTGCCTTGTATAACGCCAGCGTGCCCGACGGATAAAGTTTACTTACTTCTTTCAGCTCCAAATTAGCCATAAAATAATCCCCACTTTAAATGTGTTTACATAATAATAACACTAAACGCCGTATTTACCAACCGCTGAGCGCTTGTTTTTTAAATTTTTATTAAAATTTTATAATGCCCGCGATTGCCAAACGGCGGCTTTTACTATACAATAAGATTATGAACGCAACAAATTACGACGCGGTAATGAAGAAAACGATAGCGGGTCTTAAAGGCAAACCTTCGCTTTTGTTGCACGCCTGTTGCGCGCCCTGCTCCTCTTCCTGTCTTGAAAGATTGAAGGACGCATTCGACATTACCGTCTTTTTCTATAATCCCAACATCGAGGACGAAGAATATTTAAAACGCAAAAACGAGCTTATTCGTTTTATCGGCGAGACGGGCTGGGCAAAGATACGCGACTGCGAACACGATACCGCCGCATTTTACGGAGCGGCTAAGGGTCTCGAAGCTTGCAAAGAGGGCGGCGAAAGGTGCGAAAAGTGCTTTTCTTTGCGGCTCGAACGCACTGCAAAAGAAGCTAAAAATTGCGGCTTCGAATACTTTGCTACCACCCTCACTTTAAGCCCTTTGAAAAACTCCAAACTTATAAACGAGATAGGTGAAAGGCTTGGTGAGCTTTACGGCGTAAAGTGGCTCTACAACGATTTCAAAAAATCGGACGGATACCTGCGAAGCCTGACCCTTTCCAAAGAACACGGACTGTACAGGCAGTCCTACTGCGGCTGCGTTTATTCCAAGCAAACGCTTGATTAAACCGCGCAATTGTGTTAGAATAACACAGAGGTATTAAAAATGGATATAAACAGATATTCCCCGAGCTATATAATCTCGCAAAAGCATATGACCAGACTTGCGGATTATTCCTCGGAGGAGATATTCGAACTTTTATACGCAACCAGGCAGATGAAGGCGAAGTTCGCCGCACACGAGGGCACAGCCATTTTGAGAGGCGTAACCATAGCTCTGCTCTTCAACGACTCTTCGCTGAGAACGCGCTCCGCACTCGAAATCGGCATAAGACAATTAGGCGGCGAGAGCGTAGACCTTCCCTACATCGAAAAGGATATGCACGCAGGCGAAAACATTAAGGACGTCGTCAACGTTATATCAAGATACGGCGTCGGCGCGTTGATAACCCGCGGTATCGAACAGCCCGACATAGACAAGTTTGCCGACATATCGCCCATACCCGTAATAAACTCCACCAACCACGATTTCGTACCTATGCAGACCATAAGCGATCTGTACACGATATGGGAAAAGAAAAAGAAATTAGAGGGCGTTAAAATAGCCATTATAGGTAAGGGCACGAACGCGGAAGCGTCGCTTATAATGGGCGCCGTTAAGTGCGGTATGGAAGTCACCGTCGCAACCCCGAGCGAGTTCACTATCAAACCCGAACACGTTGAAAGGGCTGAACAGTACGGAAGCATTACCGTAACGGACGACCCTCTGTTCGCCGCGAAAAACGCAGATATAATCTATACCGACAACTACCACTACCATAATCAACTCACGAAAGAGGAAGCCGAAATACTTGCACCGTACAAGATAACCAACCGCATAATGGCGGCGGCTTCGGGTACCGCGCTGTTTATGCACCCCCTTCCTGCAAAACGCGGAGTTGAAGTAAACGAGGAAGTTATAGACGGCAAGCAGAGTATAGTTTACGACCAGGCGGAAAACAAGCTTCACGCAATTAAAGCCATACTCGCGTTGCTTATAAAATAATTTGAAAATAAAATTTAAAGCGCCGTGCGTTTTCCAAAACGCACGGCGCCTTCTTTTTATCTCGTTATATCTATCACCACTATTTCGGGACGGTTGAAAAGCCTTATGGGGCACTCGGAATTTCCCAGCCCGCGCGAGATAATCTCGCGCGTGTTTCCGCACTCGTGCACGCTCGAAGTATATTCGGGAAAAAGTCCCTGTCCGGGTGAGTAAAACCCTCTTTTCGTAAACGGTATGCGCCACTGTCCGCCGTGAGCGTGCCCGCATAAAACGAAGTCGAACCCCGCCGCCGCATACCTGGTTATATACTGCGGAAAATGTGCAAGCAGAATTTTAAGTCCGTCACCCGACGCGAGCGAAAAGTATTTACCCGACTTTATACTCGCGCAATTGACGCCGCAAATTTTTGCGCCGAAAGCCGTCTCGCACTCGTCGTCGAGAACTTTTGCGCCCGCCGCGGCAAGAATACCTCTTAACTCTTTATATCTCTTGTTTCTCATCTCGTGGTTACCGCTGACGTAATAGACGGGCGCAATTTCCGAGAGTGCGGAAACGGCTTCCTCCGCAACGACGAAATCGCGCGGACGGTACTTGTGAATTATATCGCCCGTAACGGCGATAAAATCGGGAGAGAGGCTTTTGACCTTTTTGATAAGCCGCGCGTTGCCTTTTCCGAACCGCTTTGCGTGAAGGTCGGAAAGGTGTACTATTCTCAACCCTTCTTCTCTGACTTTCGGATTTACTTCGCGGTAACGGCTGATATGTATAAGGTTGTTCGACACCCAGATAAAAAGCGCCGTCAAAACGACGAAGAGTGCGCAACCTATGCAAATAAGAGCAATATATATAGCGTCCATTCAGCTTTTTGCAACAATCCTGTAAATTTTTTTACCCTCGTTTATAAACTTCCTTTCGTGTTCGGTGACTATGTTTTCAGGGTCGTTTAACGCTGTTAAGTCCTCGCAGGTTTCCACTATTTTATAGCCTGCCTCTTCATAGCTTTCGAGGGAAAACTTATAAAAATTATAGTCGTCGGTCTTTTGCACGATTTCTCCGCCCGCCTTTAAAAACCGCCTGTACAGTTCGAGAAATTTGGGGTGTGTAAGACGCTGTTTGACGTATCCGAGCTTGGGTAAAGGATTGGAAAAATTGAGATAAATTTTTTCAATCGAAGCCTCTTTGAGATACCTCGGAAGAACCTCGGCGGCGCAGTTTATAAAGTATAAATTTTTGACTTTCTCCGCCTTTGCCCTTTCAACCGCCTCTATTAAAACGTTTGAAATTTTCTCGACCGCAACTATATTTATCCGACCGTTTTCCGCCGCGAGCTCACAGCAGAATTTACCCTTGCCGCAACCTATTTCAAGGCGGACGGGGTTGTCGTTTCCAAATATCTTTTCAAAGTCCAGATACTCTTTTACTTCGGCGGCGCGCGCCATATTTCTGTCGGTAAGGTCGGCTACCGTAAGTATATCCGTTTGCGCCGCTATTCTCTCGTCAAGGTGTGATTTTCTGTGCATTCTCATACACTGAATTTTATCACAACCGACCGCCTTTAAGCAAGTGAAAAGCGCACGGGTTAATTTTATTTTTATTTTGCTTTTACCCGTTTTATTCGTCTATCCGCGCTTTATATATAACCGTCGGGTGAATATAATGCGGCATTCAAGCTGCCTATTGCGCCGGGTAAGGTAAGCCCTTGCCGCAACGGGGAGAGCTGATATGACTTTAATTCAAATTATAGACACCTTTACTTTTTACGGTCTGGACGTTCTGTTACTTGCCGTAGCTACCTGCATTTTTACACAGCTTCTAAAAAAGACGCTGTTTAAAAACAGTCAGAAAAAAGTGATTACCTTTCTGCCCTTTATAGTGGGATTGTTACTGTATGCGGCTTACTTTGCCCTGTATAATCTCAGCTTTAAAATACTGCTCGAAAAGTACGTTACCGTGCTTGAACACGGCTTTTCGGTAGGTGCATTATCTACCGTGATATACGTGTGGTACGAGCAGTTTATAAGGGGTAAGCAAAAGACCTCCGCCTCTCAAGGGGTGATTGCCACCCTTATCGAGGGCTACGTACCGTCCGACGCCGTCGAAACGGTTGCAAAAAGCATATGCGAGGCGATTGAAAAGGACGTCACGGGCGACGGCGCCCAGAAGGCTGCTGAGATTTTGCTCGAGCAGGGCGGCGACGGCATCAACGAGAGTAACGCCAAAATGCTTGCAAAGCTAATAATCGAAACGCTTGCACATATGGTAACCTGAGAATTTCAGCCGTAAAAGACGGGGGCGCCGCGCGTTTTCAACGCGCGGCGCCTTTTCGTCTTATTATCAGCTAATCGATTTAAGCTTTACTTCGTATTTTACTTCGAGTTTATCGTAGAGAATATCCTTGAAAGTATCGTAATATTTATAGTTCTTTTTATACAGCAAATCCTTTGCGCCGAGAATATCGCACTGCCATTCTTTGCAGTACTTAAACAGCTTTTGCATTTGCTCGGTTATCGTCTTTTCGCCCTTTTTGAGAGCCTCCTCGGGAGTACGGCTGTCCGCATTCTTTTTACTCGTCTGGTCCTTGGCGTCGTCCATTACCTTTGCAATAGCCTTGAACGACATAGTCAAAGTAGGAATTCCCTTTTCTACCTTCAGGTCGATATCGCCCTTACAGTTTCTCAGACCCAGGACGCTTCTCTCGTCGCCCGAACCGCACTCGGTGTAGGCGTGACGGACTTTACTGTTTAAAAGATTGAAGGCGAACGCCTCTTCCTCATCCAAAATGCCCTTGCATACGCCGTCCGAAAATACCGCCGTGCGGTTGCACATAAATTCGATATTTTCGCCTTCTCCGCCGCCGCTACCGCCGCCTTCGGAAGCGCTCGGGTCACCGCCGCCCGACTGACCGCCCGACTGTCCTCCGCCCGACTGACCGTTGCCGCTTTCGTTGCCCTCTTCTTCGTCTGCAAACTCTATAAAAGGCATATAAGCCGCCTGGCTCTTTGTAAAATAAGCCTGACCGAATTCGTTCAGATCGGCTGTAGAGACGTTGCCCGAACGCTGTGCCTCTTCGGATAAGATACGCTCTATAAAGTCGGTAGTCGAATCGCCGAATGGAAGCTTTAACGAGAGCATATCGCCCGCCTTGCCGCTGCACGCGGCAATCTTCGGGGTAAGTCCCGTATATTCGTTATCGAAAAAGTAATTCAATAGCGTGTTGGTGTCGCGCGTAAAACAGCTTTCCCCCAATAACACGAGCTTACAGAACACCAGTTTGGGATAAAAGCCCGTCTTTACGTTGACGTCGTTTATAGCGCAGGCAACAGTCTTGCCCTTGCCCGTAATGGTTGAAAACTTAGTATTTTCACCGTTTTCTGCGGGCTGGGGAACGGCGAGCTGAGCGGTTAAGACCAAATCGTCGCCGTCGATATCTATTCCCACGCCGATAATAACAGACGTCTTGCGCAAATCGACTATTCCGAAATCGTTGGTAAAGAACAGTACGGAAAGAAAAATTATTACCGCCGCGTAAAGTATGCCTATCAGACGCTTAAAAGTTTTCTCTTTCATCTCTCCCTCCTTTTAAGCGCCCAGGCGAGCACGGGTATAAGATAAGCGAAAATCAAAGCGGGTATAAAAAACCACTTTGACGCCGCGTCCTGCAACGCCGAGAAGTTGTGGTTTAGCACGAACGTTAAGACGATGAGTACCGTGTTAGCGGCGATGGACAGTACCGCTTTATTCTCGAAATTGAACGCGAGGGCAAGGCAGTGTACGCACGCCTGGATATGCAACACGACTGCGAACAACACGGCTATATCCAGCACGTACAGCGCAATCAGGTCTACTCTTCCCACTAAGCTTATAGCGGGGAAAAATACCGCTATATTATTGAACAAAAAGGTTCTCGACGGAGTAAGCGCTCCGTAAATCGAATAGAATATACCCATTAAGATTACGACTATTACGCCGCCGACCGCATAGGATACCGTTATCTTTGCCGCATCGCCCTTTTTATATTTGAAGTGTCCTAAAAATATAAGAAGGAAGGCGCTTTCGGAAAAACGGAACAGTCCCGCAAGTGTACCGCTTGCAATAGTTTTGAAGGGCTGTTTCATTACGGGCAGCAGATTGGTAAATTCCGCCTGTCCTACCGACATACCGAAGAACAGTACTATCGCCACCGCAAATATCGGGAAACAAACGTCTGCACATCTGCCCGCGTTTGCAAACGACTTTGCTCCCGCATATATCGAAAAGAAGAAAAAGGGCAGAAATATCCACAGCGACGGTATGGTGTCGTAAAATGCGTCGTGAACGAGAAGCTGTTGTTCGTTCATCGGGATTATCGCAGAGAACAGAAAATACAGTCCGAACAGTGCGTAAATTATTCTTGCCGTTACCAAACCAAGACTGCCTTCTATCAGTTCGAAAAAGGTCTTGTCGGTCTTACTCGACAGAAACGCTACCGACCATATTATTACCGTCTGCAATATAAGGTCGAAAAGCGCGGGAAATATCAAGTCTCTCCCCGCCGCCTCCGCCATCATCGCCGGATATATAAGCAGTTTCAAAACGGCGTTGTACGCTATGAGCATAAAGCAAATTTGTCTGGTCGCGAGTTTATTTTTCATTCTTTTTCATCCTCACTTTGTTTCGCGGTTTCATCAGCGTCGGTCGGTTGTAAAGCGCACTCTGATTGGCTTTATACCCGCCGTCCTTCATATCCTTTATGATAAGCGGCGTCAAAGGCGCCATTATTGATACGCCGTAGACGTTTTCGCTTGCAAGATAACAGATTATATAAGCCGCCATAACCACCAGTCCGAAGGTACCTAAGGAGCCCGCAACGATTAGCGCTAAAAGTCTTAAAATCGTGGACGTTTCGACCATATCGGGAACGGTGTAAAGACAGATTGCCGACAGCGCGATTATTATGACCGCGGGGGTGGATATAATTCCCGCCTTGACCGCCGTATCGCCTAAAACGAGCGCGCCCACTACCGACAGCGCCAAGCTGACGTACTTGGGCATTCGTATCGCCGCTTCGTTCAGAACCTCCAAAACGAACAGCGTTAAAAATATTTCGACGCTGGGTGAGAGCGGTATACCCGCCACCGAGCTTGCTATTTTGAAAAGAAGTTTTGCGGGTATAAGCTGTATTTTAAAGAGCTGTGCGCAGACGTAGATTGCGGGAAGCAAAATACCGATTAAAACCGCCGCTATACGCAAAAATCTCAGAATAGTTGCGCGGTAACTGACTATATAGTAGTCCTCGACCGACTGAAAATCTTCGTTTAAATAATAAGGTACGGTCAGAGCTATCGGCGAGCCGTCGACGATAATTCCCACCCTGCCTTCACAGATTTTCGCGCAGAAAATATCGGGCTTTTCGGAAGTGGCGTTGCGCTTGAACAGCGAGCGCGGACGCTTGGAAATGAACCCCGCGACGTACGACGAATCGGGCACTATGTCAATCTCGTTCGCCTCGATCTGCTTTTGAATTTTTTCGGGAAGCCCCTCGGGACAGACGTCGTCGAGATAACATATGGCGACCGCGGTCTGACTGCGCTCACCGGTCTTGACCGTCTTAACCTGCAATTTATCGCTTTTAAGTCTTTTACGGACAAGTCCCAGATTTACCTTTATGTCCTCGGTGAAACCCTCTCTCGGACCTTTGATGGTTACCTGCGTCGGCGGCTCGGCGACGGCTCTCCCCGGAGGAGATTTCACGCCCAGCGTAAACATCTCTTTTTCGCCGTCGCAAATAAGCACGGCGTCTCCTGCCGAGATCTCCTCCACTGCCGTCTTAACGTCCGCGCAGTCTTTGACTTCGGGACAGGCGAGAAGTTTTTTTATCCCGTCTATGCTCTCGTCCTTTTCCGCGGCGCGAAGCGGCTTGACCACAAGCTCGCCTATCGCGGTTTTGTCGGCTAATCCGTCCGCGTATACGAGCGCAAACTTTCTGCCCGAAAGCGAATCGAATTCGAATACGAGAATGTCCTCGGAAGTCAGTATTTTTTTGATTTCTTCTACTCTTGTCTTTAAGCTGTAATTCATACGCAAATATTTTTCGCAATTATTTTATAAAAATACTTGACAGTGCATACTATGTAATGTATAGTATTAGACGAAGCGAGGTATTAAATGTGGACGCACAGATAAAAAAAGGAGTACTCGACGCCTGCGTACTGTACGCGCTTTCCAAGGGCGAAAGTTACGGTTATAAGATAATAATCGACTTGCAACACGTTATAAACATATCCGAAAGCACGCTGTATCCCATATTAAAGAGGCTTGAAGCGGGCGGCGCGGTAACGACGCGTACGGCGGAATTTAACGGACGGCTGAGAAAGTATTACACCATAACGCAGACGGGAATAATCAAACTTGAAGAAAGCAAAAGGGATTTTGAGGCGATTAACGCAATATATCTTAAAATTTTCGGTGGCAAACGATGACTTATATTAAATGGAAAGACGAAGTTGAAAGCTATCTCGGCAACCTTTCTCAGGAGGAAAAGCAGAAAATATTTTCTTATTTTTCCGAGATGTACGCCGACAAACGCGACGCGGGCAAGAGCGAGGCGCAGATAATCGAAGAGTTCGGCGCGCCATACGACGTAGCCAAGCGCATTTTAGAAGGCAATAAAGAAAGCGCAGACACATCCGAAGCGCCGTCCAACGTTACGGGCGGAAGCAATTATAATTACAATTACTATAATTATAATTACGGCGGAGCGCCGCAAACACCTCCGCAAGAAACTCAGCAGACACCTCCCCCCGTTGCACAGCAACCTGCGTATCGGCAGTCCGCGGCGCAACAGCAAAACGCACAATTCCAAAACGGTATTCCCGCACCTTACGTTCAAAGCGGAAAACCCGAAGAGAAAAGTTCGGGAAAAACTGCGGGCGAAATAATCGTCCTTATCGTGCTCATTGCGCTGAACGTAGGGCTTGCTATTACGGCGGCTGTGGCTATGTGTCGGGGCTGGACGGAAATCGGAGTGGCGCTGGGCGCCGCCGCGGCGGGCAAATGCACCGCGGGCGAGACTCTTTCGGATGTCGGTCTCGGACTTTTAAACGTGGGCGGCAGCCTCTTGCTGTTTGCGGGAGTGAGCGCACTCGCTATGGCTATAAAAAAGAAAATTAAGGCGGACAAAGGAGACAAACGATGAAAGCGTGGAAAATATTTTTGGGAATAGGCGCGGGCGTGCTGGTTATCGGGCTTATAGTTTTGCTGATAGGACTGGCGCTCAACAATTGGAGTTTTTCGGTCGATTACGAAATGAAAACCTTCAACTCCGAGCAGGAGACGGCCACGCTCGATTTATCTTTGGCGGCGGGCGAAATGAACGTCGTTTATTACGAGGGTGAGAATATCGAGGTGAGCTATCCCACCTCCTACAAATACGGCTACGAAGTTTCGGAAAGAAACGGAACGCTTACGGTCGAGCCCAAAAAGCATATAGGCATATGGTTCGGTTTCGGTTGGAATAAGGTTCCCGCAGTCACCGTAAAAGTTCCGCAGGGCAAGGTTATGGACTTGAAGCTCGACCTTTCGGCAGGCGTTGCAAAGGTTCAGGGCGGCGAGTTCGGGAACGTGCGCGTGCACCTCTCCGCGGGCTGGGTTGACGTAGCGGGTACAGTTGTTTGCAATAAGTTCAATGCCTCCCTTTCGGCGGGCAAGCTTGACGTCGACAGAGTAGAATGTAACGACTTCGACCTTCACTTATCCGCGGGCGCGGCTTTACTCGACTGCGTGAAGTGCGATGACGTTTCAGTCAAACTTTCCGCGGGAGCGGCCTCCGTTACCGTGCTCGGGAATAAAGCCGACTACTCCATATCTGTAGACAAATCGGCGGGAAGCTGTAACGTTAATAATCAGACGGGTACGGTTACCGGTAAAATTATCGACGTCGACATTTCGGCGGGTACGGTTTCAGTCGAGTTCACCAATTGACAAACTTCGACAAAAATGATAAAATACAGCCTTGTAGAGAGGCTGTATTTTTTTATGCAAAAGATAGATTTCAACTCCGAATATTTCAATCCGCAGGACGTTTTGGAATGCGGACAGATTTTCCGCTTCGAGCCGTATAAAAACGGATATCTGGTATTATCGCGTGACAAAGCCTGCTATCTGTATTCGCAGGATAATAAGACGATAGTCGAGTGCGAGGACGCCGACTATTTCTATAACTTTTTCGATTTGAACCGTGACTATGAAGAAATAAACAAAAAAATTAAAGATTTCGGCGTACCGGTTCTAACCCGCGCGGCTGAGCTATGCAAAGGACTGCGGCTTTTAAATCAGGACGCGGAGGAAATGCTGTTTTCCTTCATAATTTCGCAGAATAACAACATTCCCAGAATTAAGGGCATAATAGACAGAATTTGCCGCTCGCTCGGCGATAAGCGCTCGTTTGACGGCAAAGAATATTTTACTTTCCCCACCGCCGCCGCGCTTTCTCAAAAGGACGCGGGATTTTTCAAGTCTTTGGGCGCGGGCTACCGCGACGTGTTCCTGGCGGAAACCTCCAAAAGGATTGCCGAAGAGGGGCTCGACGCTCTCCGCTCTCTGACCGCCGCGGAGCTTAAAAAACAGCTCTTAACCTATAAGGGCATAGGTCCAAAGGTTGCGGACTGCGTATGTCTTTTCGGCTTTTCCAAGGGCGAGAGCTTCCCCGTCGACACCTGGATAGAGAAGCTTTATAAAGAGGACTTCAACGGAACGCTTAAAGACAGAAACAAAATAAACGCCTATTTCACTTCGCTTTTTAAGGAGTATTCGGGACTGGTTCAGCAGTACCTGTTTTACGCGAAGCGCGAAGGAAAATAAATGGTATTATATAAATAATTAAGGGCATACTGTGGGTATGCCCGATTATTTTTCTCACGCGATATGCGCGCAAAAAATTTATGAAAAGTGTGACAAGAGCGTCAAATGCGCAATAGACAACCAGAGTTTATACCTTTTGGGTGCCCAGGGCGGCGACGTCTTTTTTACTTATAAACTGCATTTCAGGAAATCCAATCTGGGTCGACGCTTACACGGTATGGACCCCTACTCGCTTTTTAATATGCTCGCCTCGGAAAACAAGAGCTACGCCGCGGGATTTGCAACTCACTACGCCCTTGACTGTACTCTGCATCCGTCCATCTACGCCTACGAAAACAACAGTAAATCACCGCTTGCACATATGAAGTTCGAATCCGACCTCGGACTATTCATCAGCCGAAAATTTATGATTCAGCGCAGAATACTGCCGCGCGAACGGGTTCTTGCGTCCACTTTCGTCATATACGACAGCATCGAAAAGATTGAACCCGAGGTCACAGTCACGGGCGTAGAGCGCTGTTTAAAACGCCACTTTTCCTACACCCGCGCACTTGTAAACGGCAAGAAGCAAACTTACTCTTGCGACTACGATTTCCACTCGCTCTCGGGCGCGGTGGACGACGCCGTTTCGTTCGGCGTGGACTGCGTAAATTCGGTAATTTCCGGAAAACTGACGGAGGATATGTTCAGCCGCTCGTTTTTGGAGAGATAGTCTTCTCCGAACACGGGCTCCAAAAAATTTCTTTCCGCCGCGAGCTCGTAGAGTTCGTCCTGCGTAATCTCGTCCGCAATCCCCTCGTCGTAGAGCTGAAGGACGAGATATTTTTTGCCGTCCAACAGTCTGAACGCCTGCCTGAACGTAAAGTTTTTGTCGCACAGAACGTACTTTACCTCTATTCCCCTTTTAAGCCTCTTTGCGTAGGAGAAATTTATCATCTCCGCACGGGGAGGTTTTTCTATTGCGGAGCAAAGCAAAAACAGCGCGAAAACAAGGAACGTGGGATTGTATCCCAGCGTGAAGAACAGAACTATCAGCGCCGCCGCGCAGAGCGCCGATATCACCCTCAGCGTTATATTCGCGGCTTTTTTACCGAAGAATTTCGTCAGCACGCACCCCGCCACTCTCCCGCCGTCCAAAGGATATGCGGGCAACAGGTTGACCACGCACATAGACAGATTTGCATACATAGCAGTATCGGTGTAGGCGTATGTCTCGGGAAAAAACCACCAAAGCCCCGCAAGGAAAACGCAGATTGCGGCGTTTACAAGTGGACCCGCTAAGGCAAGCTTAATCTCGTCGCCCGCCGATATGCCCTCTATGTCGCACGTCGCCGCCGCGCCGTAGGGCATAAGCTTTATCTTCGTACATTTAAAGCCCATTCTTTCGGCACAAAAAGCGTGACCGCACTCGTGGAGGAGCGCGGTCAGAAGACATATCAGTGTTACCGGCAGTCCGCCGAAAATCGCGCATACTATGATTACCGCAAAAAACAGCGGATGTATGCTTATCTTCACGCGGTTAAGAATTCCAGACGGGCACCGCGCCTGAGAGAGTATAACAGTTGAGTATCGCCTCGCCGTCGTACATACTTACCTGCACCTGGTTTGTACCGTCGCTGTGGGCGAACGGCAGATTGCCTTTAAGGTTATCGCCTACCGAACAGTACACGTTGTCAAGTCCCGTAACTACGCTCGTAAACTTGGAAGTATGAGCAATCTTTACGGTATATAAGCCGTCGGTTTCGCTGATAGACGCCACTTCGCCGTCGCATACGGGATAGACGTTGGTCACACCTTGGAAACAGATTACGCCTTCGGGAGTTACCGAAACGGCGGTATCGGAAAGCTCGCTCGTTACGGGCGTAAGCTTGAAGTCGGTGTAAGCCGCTTCCTTGGTTTCAACCTTGTTGATATTGCCCATAAACGCGTTTATCGCGGTGTTGGGTACGAATATATTCGTGACGAATATGCCCGCCGCTATAAGGCATGCGGCAACCGCCTCGGCAAGCACTATCTTGCCAGCTATGCCGCTATTGGTCTTAACCTTTTTAGCTCTCGGCTTGACCTCGGGTTCGGTCAGATCTTCGGTCTGCACGAAACCGCCGAAGTCCGCTCCTTGCGCAAATTCGCCGTTTTGCATATTGTCCTCGTCCATACGGCGGTTTACACTGCCGATGACGCTGTCTTTCAAATCTTCCTGCTGTTTGCTCTTTCTCGAAAACAGACTTTTCTTTTTAACTACGTTGACCGTACTTACGGGTATCTCCAACATTTGTGCGTATTCAAGACCGGTATTCTGTTCGTCCATTAGATTTTTGCCTCCTATATTGTATTCTAATATACGCTGCGGACAAGCATTTAAGAACAAAAATGCCAAAAGAAGAATATAATAAAAAGCGGCGCGGCGTTTTGGAAAACGCCGCGCCGCAAATTTATTTCATATTTTATATAATTCCGTCAAGCTTATCAGAGAGGTTGGCAAAGTCTTCGGGCGACAGCTCCTCACCGCGCACGTTTCTATCAAACCCGCAAGCGGAAAGTATTTCCGCCGCCTTTTCGCGGCTTAGATTAAAGCTGTTTTTAAGGTTGTTTTCAAGCGTCTTTCTGCGCGAAGAGAACGCCGCGCGTACTACCTTTTTATAAGTATCCTTATTATTTAATTTAAGCCGCCCTTCGGTAAGGTCAATTCTTACCACCGCGCTGTCCACGTTGGGACTGGGCGTAAACTTCTCCCTGCCTACTCTTTCCAAAAGTCTGCACTCTCCTCGGAGAGCTATGTTTGCGGTAATAGCTCCGTAATCGGAAGTTTTAGGCTTTGCGCACAACCGAAGCGCGACTTCCTCCTGCACCATAACCGTTAAACTTTTGCACTTTACCGAGTTTTCCAAAAGCTGCATTATAAGCGGCGTGGTTATATAGTACGGCAAATTCGCGACCACCTTGTATTCGGGTAAAGTCTTTTCAATCTCGTCTATTCTCAGGCGCAGAAAATCCTTGAATATGATTTCGGCGTTCTCAACTCCCGACAGTGTTCTCGCAAGCACGGGTTTTAAGCTCTGGTCGATTTCATAGCCGTAGACGAACTTCGCCTTTTGTGCAATCGCGCGGGTGAGCGTTCCTGCACCGCAACCTATCTCGATTACCGTGTCGTCAGCGGTTACGCCCGCACCGTCGACTATTCTGCCTAAAAGCTCCGTATCGGTGATAAAGTTCTGTCCGAACTTCTTTTTGAAATTGAAACCCGACTTTATAATCGCGGTCTTTATATCGTTTTCCATATAATACCTGCCTCCGCCGCGCATATTGGGCGAAGTCTGAAAAATACTATTGTTGGCGGTGTTGACTCCGTCTTGTGGCGGTGTTGTCTCCGTCTTTGCCGTAATGTAATGCGGCGGTTACCGAAGATGAGAAAAGCCGAAGCCTTTTGGGTTTCGGCTTTTAACTTTTGTCCAATTTTTTAAAAAGAGTGTTGAAGTTATTTTCGATTATGCTCTGCATCTCCCACGCTTCTATTCCCTTTATCTGAGCCATATTCCGACATATTTCGGGAATTGAGAGCGGCGTATTCGGGAACGAGCCGTAAATCGATGCGGGCGGCATATACGGGCTGTCCGTCTCGGTTAATAGTCTGTCGGAGGGTAGCGTGGCTATCGTTCTTTTTGCCTTTTTACTGCCGCTCCAGGTGCTTGCCCCGCCGAACGAAAAGTATAAACCGAGTTTCGCAAACTGCTCGGCAAGCTCGGTTGAGTGCGAATAACAGTGCATCAAAGCTCCGTTTTTCAAAAGCTTACTATTTGCACTTAAAATTTCGAGCATATCTTCGGCGCAGTCGCGCGAGTGTATCTGTACGGGTAAGCCTATTTTATCGGCAAGCTCAAGCTGTCTTAAAAATATATCCTTTTGCAGGGGCTTATCGGTGTCGGGATAGTGATAGTCCAGCCCTATCTCGCCCAAAGCTATACACTTTTTATGCGTGCACAGCTCTTCGATTTTATCAAGGTCGCCCTCTCTGTATTTTTTTAATTCGGTAGGATGATACCCCGCGGTAAAATAAACGCAGTCGAATTTTTCCGCAAAGTCCTTTGCAAGATATGAAGAGGGCAAATCGAAACCGACGGTTACGATTTTTTTAACGCCCGCGGCGTCACATTTTTTTATAAGCTCTTCAACCGACCCGAAGGTCTTATCATCGAGGTGACAGTGACAGTCTATATACATATTTCGGTTATGACAGTGAGCTTCCGTCGGGTATGTCCTTTTCGGGCGAAACGATGGAGAGCGTGCCGTCGGGAGCTTCCGCGCAGACTATCATACCCTCGCTCAGTATTCCCTTCATCTCTCTCGGTGGAAGATTGGTAACGACTATAACCTTCTTGCCTACCATCTCTTCGGGCGTGTAGTAGTTGGCTATACCGCTTAATACCGACAAGGTCCTATCGCCCACCTTTATGGTCTCGTGTAAGAGCTTGCTCTTTTTTACAGCCTCGCACGCAACGACTAATCCCACCTGCATTTTAACCTTCGCAAAATCGTCTATGGTGATTTCGGGCACTTTTATATCCTCCTTTACGGGCGCCGCCTCCGCAACCTGCTTTGCGGCTATCTCATCTATCTTAGGCTTGATATCCTCGAAGTTTATTCTCTCGAATAAGGTCTCGGGCTCACTTATCACACGGTACTTTTGCGCAAACAGATGGTTGTCCGCATCCCTATAATCTCTGCTTTTTGCGCCTATCTGACCCAAAATCTTTTTAGAAGTTTCGGGCATAAACGGCGCGAGAAGGTTTGCGCCTATATCTATTGCCGACAGCAGGTTATACATTACCTGCATAAGTCTGGGCTTGTCCGTTTCGCTCTTGGCAAGTATCCAGGGCGTAGTTTCGTCGATATACTTATTGGCTCTTCTGAAGAGCATCCAAAGGTTGTCTAAAGCGTCGGCAATTTTATATTCTTCCATATTGCGCCCGACAAGCCCTCTGACCGACTTTGCGATTGCAAACAAATCCTTATCTACTTCCCCGTAAATTTCCGACTTGACTATCTCGCCGCCGAAATACTTATTCGCCATTGCGACCGTACGCTTTACGAGGTTTCCGAGAGTGTTTGCAAGGTCGGAATTGACCCTCTCGCATACGAGCTCCCAGGTAATTATGCCGTCCGAATTGTAAGGCATCTCGTGAAGCACGAAATATCTGACCGCGTCCACTCCGAAAATAGATGCGAGGTCGTCCGCATATATGACGTTGCCCTTCGATTTGGACATTTTGTCGCCGCCCTGCAAAAGCCAGGTATGGCCGAATACCGTCTTGGGAAGCGGCTCGCCGAGAGACATTAAAAATATAGGCCAGTATATGGTATGGAACCTGATTATGTCCTTACCGACCACGTGCAGGGTATTGCCCCAGAAATCTTTATACTTTTGCGAGGGACTGTTTACATCGTATCCGAGACCCGTTATATAGTTTGTAAGCGCGTCAAGCCATACGTAGACGACGTGCTTGGGGTCAAAGCCTACGGGTATACCCCATTTAAAGGAAGTGCGCGACACACACAAGTCCTGCAACTTGCACTTTAAACTGCCGTCCTCGACCGCCGCTAAAAGCTCCGCGTCACTCTTTCCTACGAACTCGTCGGCAAGCAGGAAGTTATTCATCATCTCGCGCTTTCTTGCAACGGGCTGAATAAATTCGGGGTGCTTCAAGATGTGCTCGACAAGGCGGTTTGCGTACTTGCCCATTTTGAAGAAGTACGCCTCTTCCTTTGCGGGCTTGACCTCTCTTCCGCAGTCGGGACACTTACCGTCGATTAGCTGGCTCTCCGTCCAGAAGCTTTCGCAGGGAGTGCAATACATTCCCTCGTAGGAAGACTTGTATATGTCGCCCTTATCGAAGAACTTTTTGAAAATATCGGCGACTACATTTTCGTGTTCGGGGTCGGTAGTGCGGATAAATTTATCGTAGGACACGTTCATCAAGTCCCATATGCGCCTGATTTCATTCGACACTTCGTCGACGAACTGCTTAGGCGTTAAATTCTTTTCCGCCGCCTTGGTCTCAATCTTAAGACCGTGCTCGTCCGTGCCGGTCTGGTACACAACTTCAAAGCCTTGAAGCCTTTTAAGGCGTGCTATCGCGTCGCATAAAATTATTTCATAGGTATTACCTATGTGCGGCTTTCCCGAGGTGTAAGTAATAGCCGAAGTTAAGTAAAATTTTTCCATAGTTAAAATATAACATATCCGCACCGAAAAGTAAATTGATTTACCGAATAAACGCCTCGGCTTAAAAATATATTTAGTTTATGAACGTAATTTTTACGGCGGTAATAGTCGTGTCAACGGTAATAATGTGCATATTTTCACCCGCGGACTTTTTGCCGTCTATGTTAAACGGAACGATGAACGCAGCGAAATGCGCACTCACTCTGTTTTGCATTTACGCGATATGGATGGGGCTTTCGCAGGTAGCCGAGGACTGCCGCTTAACGCACAAGATTTCAAGGCTTTTTACTCCCGTTTGCAGAAAGCTTTTCAAAACGAAAGACGAAGAGGCGGTAAAAAATCTGTCAATGAACATAAGCTGTAACCTTTTGGGCATAGGCGGAGCGGCTACTCCCTACGGCGTAAAGGCGGTGAACGCGCTCGAAAAAGAGGGCAACCGCTTTGCTCAGAACCTGCTGTTTATAATAAACGCTACATCCATTCAGCTTATTCCCACTACGGTAATAGCGTTGAGGGCGGCAAACGGCAGTATCGCCGCTCACGACATCGCACTGCCGTCGCTTATCGCAACCTTTATTTCAACGGGCGTCGCCGTAACGATATTCGTTCTTATCGAAAAAATAAAGGGGCGTAAAAAGGCAAGATGAAATACGTAATACCGGTACTGTTCATACTCGTATTTCTGTTTGCCGCAATTAAGCGCGTAAACGTCTTTTCGTCGTTTACCAAGGGTGCGGGCGAGGCTGTAAAGTTCGTATTCAATCTGCTCCCCGTACTCTGCGCAACCTTCATAATGTGCGAGCTGTTTGAAAAATCGCACCTATCAGACGCGTTCTGCACTATGCTTTCGCCCGTATTGAATTTCTTTGGAATACCCCCCGAACTGAGTAAACTTATGCTTATTAAACCGTTCTCCGGAAGCGGCTCACTTACCTACCTTACCGACGTCATTCAAACGCACGGCGCGGACAGCTATATCTCGCGCTGTGCCTGCGTTCTGTTCGGTTCAAGCGAGACGGTTTTTTACATTTCGGCTGTATATTTTGCGGCTTGCTCGCACAAAAAACGCCTCCTGCCCATTCTTGTTATTTTGTTAGCTACTTTCATTTCGTCAATTTTCGCGTGCCTACTATGTAGAGTAATTTGAAATCAATTGACAGTTATATTTAAATTTAGCATATAAATGTGAAAATATGAAAATTTTTATCATAAATTGTTACTTACATTAAAAACAAAATTTCACAAAAAATTTTTTTATAAAGAATTTACTTTACGTGTATAAATGAATATAATTTAGAGTGTAGACAATAATTGTTTACTGAAATGTTGTTCATTCATTTTCCCCCTTATCATACGGAAGCGTCGTTGGGTTTTAGCTCGGCGGCGCTTCTGTTTTGCGCTTGCGAATATAAAAGCGCAGGCTTCCCGTTCTCGGGAAGCCTGCGCTTTATACTTGAGTATTTTTAACCTCTTATTCTTTTTACTACCGAAACCAAAGCCGAAACGGTGGTATCCGCTTCCTCTTCGGTTGAGTACTTCCCGAAAGTGAAGCGCACCGCACTCTTTACCCTGCCTTCGTCAAGCCCCATCGCCGTCAGAACGTGCGACGGCGTAACCGCTCCCGACGAGCACGCCGAACCGGTAGAAACTGCTATACCTTGCATATCGAGATTGAACAATATCTGTTCGCCGTTACAGCCTTCAAAAGAGAGATTGGCATTCGACGGAAGCCTGTTTTTTAAATCACCGTTCACGCGAACGCCGTCTATGCTTGCCGTGACCTTCTTAATAAATTCATCGCGAAGCTTTGCGCAATATGCGTTATTTTTCTCCGCCTCAGCACAGGCACGCTCTAAGGCGAACGCACAGCCTACCGCCCCTGCGGTAAACGTCGTTCCGCCGCGTAAGCCTCTTTCCTGACTGCCGCCCGAAATAAGCCGTTTAAATTTAAACGACGGGTTGATATACACCGCACCGACGCCCTTGGGTCCGTAGAATTTATGCGCGGATATACCTACTCCGTCTGCGGGAAACTCACTGAACGGAAGAACGCCTGCCGTCTGTACGCAGTCGCAATAAAAGAAAACGCCGCGCCGTTTGCAAACCTCGTAAATTTCCCTTACAGGCTGTACCGTTCCCACTTCGTTGTTAGCGGACATAACCCCCACGAACACCGTGTCGTGGCGTATAGCCTTTTCAATGCTCTCCGCACTTACGATACCGTTCAAATAGGGGTTTACGAGCGTAACCTCGAAGCCCAGTCCTTGCATATCCTTCGCGCTCTCCAAAAGCGCGGGATGCTCGATTGCGGACAGAACTATATGCCTGCCCTTATCGCTATTTGCAAGACATACGCCCTTTAATGCGGTATTTGCCGCCTCTGTGCCGCCCGACGTGAAATAGACGCCGTCGGCACTTACACCCATTATCGCGGCTATTTTATCACGCGCCGAAATTACGGCGTTAGCCGCCGTCCGACCGTAACTATGCTGACTTGAAGCGTTTCCGAACGTTTCGGTCATATACGGTAACATTTGATTTAAAACCTCTTTATCCAGAGGCGTCGTCGCGGCGTAGTCTAAGTAAATCATTTAGTCTTTAACGCGGCGTTTACCGCAAGAAACGCTTTTAAATTAGCCTGCTTTGCAAGCAAGTCCCTTCCGAGTTGGGTAGACACGTTGCGTTTATTGGTTTTTAACCTTCTGCAAGCCGTGATTAAAAATCTTGCGGCGACAGCCGCGCATACAAACGCAACGAGCGAAAGCACGCCGAATAAGCAGGTAAAGGTCAGATATAGTCCCGTGTTGACTGTGAATATTACCGTGGAATAATAAATTGCGGTTGCGGCAAACCCTGCAAAAAGCACGATCGCCGCGACAAAGAATTCCAGAGCCGTATTTCTGTCTTTTCTAAACTTCACCGCACGCTCCGCCTTCTTTTCTTCGTTCTGCTTATCGAGAGCGGTAATCTCGTTTCTCAAAGCGGATATGTTTGCGTCGATTTTGTCGTGCGATACCGCGTAAATCTCGGCTTTTTTGCCCTCGTCAAGATTTTGCGCTATCTTATCCGCGCCCTCCGCGGCGTTTACAATCTGCGTAAAGTCGGTAAAGTTCTTAGTGTAAGCTACGAGGCGCAGGGCGTAAATTTCTCCCATATCGGGACAGAGCTCCTCCGCGCTTTCGAGGCTGTCCAGCGCGGTAGAAAACTTTCCCGAGCGGCAGTCCTTAGCCGCCCTGTCGCAAAGCTCCGTTGCTTTCTCCTGCCTCTCTCTTTTCTCAGCCTCTTCCCGCCTTTTAAGCTCTTTGAGCTGTTCGTCGGTCATAACGCGCTCTTTCTCGTCCTCTTCTTCGGGATAATCGGTCAGCGTGACTTCGGGCGCTTGTTCCTCTTCTTCGCCGCCGACGTCTATTATCAGCTCTTCCTCGCCGTTCTCGTTTACCTTAATTTTGTACTTTCTATCCTTATCGTCATCGAAAAGTCTTTCTTCAGCCATTTTCCGCTCCTTTGGGTAAAATAGTTTTAGTCATAATGAATTTGTATTTGGTTCTATTGCGGCTGTGCGCATAGCTTAAAAACTGGTCGTTTTCGAAGATTGCGTACACCGCACTGCCCGAACCCGTCATATTTACGCCTACGGGGTCGAACGAGGACAGATGCGAATACGCCTCTTCAATTTCGGGATTGAGCCTTATCGCGGCGGCGTACAGTCCGTTATTAAGACTTGCGCCGAGACCTTGCAAATCACCCTTAAAAAGGGCGTTTTCCGCCAAATCGCTCGTAAAGCTTCCGTTTTTAAAACTGTCGGACAGAGCGTAGCACTCCGCCGTGGACACGCCTTGCTCGGGAACGAGCAGACCTATATCCAGCTTCAGGTCGGTATCAATCCGCTTAACCTTTTCGCCGCGGCCGCTTATGCGCGCAAATCCGCCCTTAAGCATATATCCGCAGTCGCTTCCCAAGCCGTCGGCAATAACTTTAAGTCCGTTATAGTCGTCAATGCAATAGAGCTTGGCAAGCGCGTTCAGAACGCCCGCAACGTCCGCAGACGAACCGCCGAGCCCCGCGCCGAGAGGGATATTTTTATGAATAGTAATATCCGCCCCGCCCGTTTTAAAGTAATCTATAAAACGCTCGGCCGCCTTCACGGCGTTGTTTTTATCGGGCGGTATGGTTTCACTGCCCATACCGTGCATAGTGACGGATACCTGACCGTCTTTGCGTTTTTTCGCCGTCACGACGTCGCAAATATCTATGCTGGCTACTACGCTGTCCAGCATATGGTAACCGCTTGCAACGCCTAAAATATCCAGCGTGAGGTTGATTTTAGCGTATGCCTTGACCCTTGCGTAGTTCATAGCAAGATTATAACACAACGGACGGGCGTTTTCAATAAAAAGCGGCATAAAAAATGCGCGCGGCGAGAAAATCTCGCCGCGCGCTCCGCAATAAATTTTTTAAGCTCTCTTGCCGCGGTAAATAAGTATACGCTCCTTGCCGCTCAAAGGGAATTTGAGTTCCCTGTTGCAAGCCGCAACGTCGGAGGGGTTCTTATTCAGCTTTTTGGCAACGTCCCAGAGGCCGTCGCCAGCCGCGGGCAGGAACACCGACACGGCGCAATCGTTGATTTCGAGCTGTTCACCCTCTTCCAGAGCCGATATATAGCTGACTTTACACTCTTCGGTAACGGTTGCGGATATCTTCAAGGTTGCCTCCGCTTCCGCCTCGCCCTCGGCTTTAAGACGAACCGACACGCCGCAGACGGCAACGTCCACGTCGACGCGCTGTCCGTTCTCGCATACGCCGTTAAGCGTTACGGAAACGGGCAGAGTTACTTCGGTACTCTTTATTTCGCCGTTCTGCGCGTAAATAAGCGTAGTAGTTACCGCGCCTTCTACGGCGTTGGTCTGCGCGTTATACACGCAGTCCGCAACGGGAAGCGCCGCCGCAAGGAACGTGCAGTCGTACGTAAGTCTCGCCTTGCTTGCCGCAAGTCCCGATACTCTTTCGCCGTATACTTTTACGTCCACACAGCGCGAATAGTTCTCTTCGCTGAAAGTTGCGGTAAGCTTATGCGTATCGGAGAAAGCGTCGCTTGCAACCTCTTCGGTGCGTCCGTCGCACAGCCAGCCCGAAAAGCTTAAACCGCAGTTAAAGCTTATATCGCACTTGCCTTTTTCTTCGTTTACCGTAGCGGTCACGTTCAAATCGCTTATCTCCGCATTGGCGTAGGCGTTAATTCCCGCAGACGCATCCTCGCAGGGAAGTGTGCATTTGAAGGGTATAATGCGCTCCATACAGGTAGGGTTCTGCTGGCGCATCGCAAACAGACTTAAATAAATTTCGCCGCTTAATTCCACCTCGCCCGTACCGCAGGAAGCCGAGAGTACAACCGCCTTAGCCGACGGCATAAGGATATCGACTACGCTGTCGGCGTCGAAGTCGTCGTCCACCTCGCTTTCACCGCTGAAACAGATGACCGAGGGCAGTACCGCGCTGTCGCTTTTGACGTACGCGCCCTCCGCGGCGGCGACTATAGAGCGCTCCTTGCGTGCATAAACGGTTATATCCGCGCCTATTATCGCGGAGATTACGAAGGACGAGCCTTCGCGCTTTACGGTGAGCTTGACGCAGTTTAACTTGCAGGCGCAGGTATTCGAGGGCGCCAGGTCATCGTCGTCGGCAAAGTGGGAAAATTCCGCACCTTTTTGCATACGGCAGAGTTTACCCTCCTCGTCGCTGTAAACGACGGTAAGAATAAGCTTACCTGCGTAGTTGACGCGCCCCGAGGACGCCTCGCACATTACGAGCGAGAGCTGGGGCTGAACGGCTATTACCTCGGTAATGTCACTGCTCTGAGGGAAGCGGCACTCCACCACGCTCTGACTACTGATTTGTTTGACAAGCCTGTTGTAGCCTGAGGAATTTATTACGGGATTTAACATATCTGTACTCCTTTATAAGCGGCGCCGCAACGGTTTGTTCTTTCTTTAGCCCGAACGGTTGGGACGAAGCCTTTATTTACAGAATATGTTATGCCCGACGGTTTGCAATTATTACTTGTGCTTTAACCGCAATTTTCGTTGAGCTTTATAAACACCTTACCGCAGAGTATTTCCGAGTATGAATATGCGGTTTTGCCGAGAAAATTCTTGTCGTTCGGCTCTACCGTAAATATCGAGGGATATATGCCCGACAGTGTTGCGGGGAAGGTGACGAACTTGTTTCTTCCGAGGTTTAACCTTACGGTCACTGCCTTAAGGTAGCAATTCTGAATATTTTTTTTAATGGTAGCTATTGAAATTTCGGGTTTAATCATACTATAATTTTGCCCAAAATTGTAAAAATTATGCAGATTTTACGGCGTTAGAACTTAGGCGAGACACTGTTCGAGATATAAGAAAGCCCGCGCGGCATATAAGCCGCGCGGGCGTCGATTTAATTTAAAGAACGGAAGTCTTAATCAGAACAAATCGTCGTCATCATCATCCTCGTCGTCATCGTCGTCATAGTCTTCCAAATCGTCCAAAGAGTCCACGTCCTCGTCGTCCAACTCCTCTTCGTTGTCGAAGAATTCGTCGTCTTCTTCCTCTTCTTCGAGTTCTTCTTTAAGCTCTTCGTCCAGCTTCGCGTCGTCCAAAGTCAAATCTTCGGTATCGTCGCTTAAGTAGTTTTTCCACTCTTCGTCTTCTTCGGGGTCGATTTCCTCTTCGCCGTCGTACTCGGACTGCTTCTTGCAGGCGTCGCAAATAGTCTCGCCGTAGCGGACGTGGTTTACTCCGCATATCGAACAGAGTTCGGAGGTTTCCTCTTCGAACTCCTCTACAAGCTCATCGTCGTCGAGGTCGGCAAATTCAAGCTTGTTTCCCCTCATCTCCGCAATGCATACGTCGCAGTATTCCTGCTTGTCGCCGTCTATATAATTCAGCTCGCATCTCGGACATTTTACGTATCTAATCATTATTTATACCCCTTAAGGAACAGATTTTTAAGGTGCGCTTTTTCGATTATCTGAAAATTGTAAATATACCGTGGCGGACAAGCGCCGCTTATCAGACAAAACCGTAGCTCAGACCTTTATATTCGCTGTAACATTATATTAGTATTTAAAAAGTTTGTAAACTGTTTTACTAAATTATTTTACCGAAATATTAAAAATATTTGCGTTATTTTTAAAAAATTAACGGTGCTTACCCGGGCGTCTTATTTCGCCTTACAAAAAAAGAGCAGACCCTTATATTTTGAGGTCTGCTCTGAAATTAAAATTTTTAAGATTACTGGTCGTTGGTTTCGTCGCCGTAGACGTTCATATCCTTGTCGTCGGTTATGTCAACCTTCGAGGTCTTTTCGTCGCTCTCGCCCAAAATACCTTTCTTCTTACGCCTTACGAGCCATATGGTAAGCACTGTTACGCCCGCAATTACCGCAAGTCCGCCGACGACTACGCCGATTATGAAGCCTGCTTTAGCGCCTGCGGAAAGTCCTTCCCACCAGCCGACTTCCTTGACGGGATAGGCTTCCATATAGTCTGCCTTGTAATCCGCTCTCAACGCCTTTTCGTCCTTTTGGGTCATCTTACCGAGGAGCGAATAGTAGTAATCGTTGAAGTTAGCCGTGACGTCCTCGCCGTTTACCTTGCGGGTATCCTCAGCGTATTCCGCCCAGTCGTTTTTGCATTCCGCAAAGTCGTTATAGACTGCAATCGACTGCTCGCTGTAGACCTTGCTGTTATTTTCGATATCCTTGTACGCCTTCACCAATTCGCCGAGATACTCATTATCGCGGGTATGGAAAAGATACTTTAAAGCGTTGGGAAGATGGTCGTAAATTTTATCGGTATCGTCCACGCCGTAATCGTTGATTTTCTCGGTTACGCCGTCGAACTTTTCGTTAAGCGCCTTAATCTCGGCGTTGGTCATTACGCCGTCGCTGCCGCCGAGGTCGCACGCCATTATATAATCGTAGTCGCTCATATTGTCGATTTCGCTCGCAAATATGAGGGTGTTGCCGACGAATTCTGGAGTATACCAGCCGCTGTTGGCGTAGAGATTGAGTATCTGTACCGCCTCGTACTCTACCTTATCTTCCTCTGCGGCGAGCTTACGGTAGTCGTCGTAAGAACCGTCGACCGAAAGTCTGTGTACACCGTCGGAGTAGGTATAATAGACGTTTACGTGACCGCCCTCTTCTCTGACTGCGAAAATCGAAGCGGATGCGTCGTCGCACATATGAATTTTATCGCCGAGCTTGCCGTTTTCAACCGCCTGCTTGGTAATTCCTGCCGACGAAGGATTGATTGCAAAGAGTTTGACCTTGCCGCCGTCGTCCTTGTCCGCCATTTTTATAAAGGTGTACTCGGTGGTATCGCCGTCGTCGAGGAAGGGCGTCTGCTCGGAATTTGCGCTTATCGCATCCCAATCGCTCTTTACCTTGCCGTCCTCGGTATCGGGATTTATCTGCTCGTCGGTCAAGGTGTAAAGCCTTGCTATACCGTCACCGTCGCCTCTCAGCTCTTCACGGGTATAGTACAGCGTGCCGTTTTTATACCACTTAATCGAATATTCATAGTCGGAGTTGGTTATCGTGTACTGCTTGTCCGAGCCGTATCCGTAGTTAAACTGACCGAAACCGTGATTGGTGTATTCGACGTTGCCTATACCGTCGAAAACCAAATAACCGTTGTTGACGTATAAGGGGTCGGACGATGCGTTATAGCCGTCGATATAAGAAAAATCGTATTTTTCCGAATTGCTTATTTCGTCGGCGCGCACTCTGTAAATCTGATTGTATCTTACCTTACTGCTGGAGTCAAGAACGTTCGCATACACGCCCATCGTGTAGTATACGTAGGGATTTTCGACGTCTTCGGTATCGAAGAAGCACGAATCCACGTTGTATGCAAGAAGCGTATTTTTACCCGTAGAGCAGTTCACGGAGTGAATATTCTTAGTGCTCGTACCGTAGAGATTTTCGTCAAGCACGTAGAGAATATAAACGGTGCCGTCCACCTCTACGTAGCGGTAATCTATGGAGTTGCTGTCGCTTCTGAAAAACTGTCCGTCGGTGGTATTTTTACCGTCGAGACGGGTGCGCTTGAAATCAAGCTTGGAGTTCTGCACGTCGCCGTCGATGTTCTTCGCCGTGGTGGGCGTCGTGTAATAAACGTAATCGCCGTAGATATAAATACCCGCGTTATAGCTACCAGAATATATAACCGACGGCACTACCGTTTCGGTAGACGAATAGTTGTGCGCGCTCAGATCGGTCTTTTTAATTCTCTGCAAAGAGCCCTTAACGACCGAGCCGAAGGTGTTGTTGTCGGTATTGGAAGACACGCCGTTTATAAAATAAACGTAGTCGCCCGTTTCAACGACGAAACCGCCGTTTGAGGATACCTGCTCGTAAGAATTATCCTTACTTACTCCACTCCATTTCGTACCGCAGGCAGGCAATGCCGTAAGCGAAAGAACGGAAATTGCCGCAACCGTCGCGCATATAATTTTAGTAAATGATTTACGCATATTTTCTCCGATTATATCCGATTATAGAAATCTTTTATACCTATACCTAACGATTATACAACATTAAACTTTTTCAGGCAAGAAAAAAAGGCTCGATTTAGCCAAAAAATGTATAAGGAGAAACAATTTTACGGAAAATTTCGCACTTTTCGATTTACTTAAACTGCTCACCGCGCAAACCGACGGACAGAGCGCGGCAAGCGCGCCGCCCAAAGAGAGCGAACCGCCCGCCGAAACCGTACAAAGCGTGCCCGCGCACAACGTTATGGCGGACGTAATCGCACGCCACGAGAGCTTTGTCAATAAGGTTAAAAATAAAAAATAAGCCGCCGCGCTTAGAAAAGCGCGGCGGCAATAACCGTTTAAATTATTTGCTGAGTTTAAGATGACGGGGAAGTCCGTCTACCCAAAGAGGCATAATCTCCGCCTGAATAAGGGGACGGATATAGTGCACGAGCTCGGCGGTAACGTAGGTGCCGTCCTTGGTTATCCACTCGTCGGGAACCTTCTTTTCGACGTTTGCTATCTCCGAAACGTTAGCAAGCTCGGTTATGCACATATAGGGGTCCTCGGATACGCGCTTAAGGCAGGCAACCATACCGGTCTTGCCCTCGAACGCCGCTTTGACAGCCGCGCCTGCCGAATTGAAGGCTTCGGTTACGTCTATACGCGAGGTGATATGCGCCGCACAGCGCTGAAGAGATGAAAGCTCGATAGCCCTCGTCTTTACTCCGTATTTCTCGGCAACCTTGCCCGCAAGATATCTTGCCGTTCCTGCAAGCTGTTTGTGACCGAATGCGTCGACGTAGTCAACGTGGTCAGCAAGTTCGCAGACGTATCTGCCGTCGGCAACCTTTACGCCCTCTGAAACCGCGATAACTATCGAACGGTTCTGCTTTAACAGTTCGCCCGTCTTAGCTACGAATTTATCAACGTCGAAAACTCTCTCGGGAAGATAAATCATATCTACGCCCTCGCAGTCCTCGCCCTTGGCAAGCGCCGCCGCGGCGGTAAGCCAGCCTGCGTTTCTGCCCATTACCTCTATTACGGATACTACGGGATAGTCGTAAACGAGACCGTCGCGGATAATTTCCTTAGTCGTTGCCGCTATGTACTTTGCCGCGGAACCGTAACCGGGAGTATGGTCAGTAATCGCAAGGTCGTTGTCGATTGTCTTGGGACAGCCCATAAAGCGTATGGGACTTCCTATCTTGTTGCCGTACTTGGACAGCTTATCTATGGTATCCATAGAGTCGTTGCCGCCGATATAGAAGAACGCATAAATCTCAAGCTTTTTGAGCGTTGCGAATATCTTTTCGTAAGTCGCCTCGTTGCCCTCTATCGCAGGCAACTTATAGCGGCAGGAACCCAAAAACGACGACGGAGTACGCTTTAATAGGTCCATATCCAAATCGTTTTTAATCTGCGTGGACAAATCGACCACGTCACCGTCCAAAAGACCCTTAATACCGTGTACCATTCCGTAGACGACGTCCGCGCCTCTGTCCTTTGCGGTTTTGAAAACGCCCAAAAGGCTCGAATTGATTACCGAAGTAGGACCGCCCGACTGACCTACGATTACGTTTTTCATAGAATATCCCCCTTGATATTACTGTTTTTTAGATTTACGGCAGGTTGCCGCACTTATAATTTGATTATACAGTATGTCTGCCGAAAAATCAATAGTAGCAATGAAAATATTTCCAAAATTTAAGGGCGCGGCTCTCGCCGCGCCCTCTTTTATTTTTACGGTATTTCTATTATTCCTCGGCATAGGTCAAGGTAATCTCTTTAAGGAACAAACCGTTACGACCGGGAGCATCCTCTCCCGTTCCCTGTGTAAAGGTAATTATTATCTTACCCGACACCGATTTGTTTACGGAAGCGTTTGCGTCAGTTCCGTACTCGGGTTGACCTTCCGCATCGTACCAAAGGAAAGAAACTTCGGGGTTGCCCTCTACGGCTATTTCGATAACGGTTCCGTTGTTGATATAAACCTTACCGCTGTTATCCGTAAACAGACCGCTTGTTATCGTAACACACTCCATACCCGCCGCCTCTGCGTATTTATTCGTCAAATCGATAGTAGTGGTTTGGGTTATCTTGGGTTGTGCGTAAATTATCGTTATGCTGTAGAAATAGTTGTTTCCGCCGCATACGAAGGTTACCGTCGCGTAGTCCTTCTCTTCGTCGTTTTCGGCAACCGTAAACTCGTAAGAGGTTCCCGTCTGAGCGGTGGTAACCGCGCCGCTTGCGGTCACGGTATAATTGGTATAGCTGTCATACGAACTGATCGTGATTTTCGCGCCCTGCTTTACCTTTATAGAGAAGGTATCGGAAAGCTGTGAATTGTTGCCGCCGTTATTTCTGTACGTGGTTGCATTGACCGTAGTTCCGATAATCGCCGTGCTTGCGAGATAATCCTGGTAATTACCGGCAGAGCCGAATTTGATAGTCGTATTCTCTTCTATAAGCACGGGTGCGGTCACTTCCTCCCAATGAGCGTACAGATCCGCAGCTTCGGAAACCGCGCCGAATTCGTACTTATCGCCCGCCGTCGCATCGGTGTACCAGCCGAGGAACTTGTGTCCCGCCCATACGGGTACGAAGGGTGCGGTCGCACTATTACCTTCGGTTACAGTCTGTGTTCCGGGCGCAGTACCTTCCGCTCCGTTCAGATTGAAGGTTACGTCATATTTCGCCGCTTCGGGAGTATCGTCGGGAGTTGCGGTAAGGTCGATATTTATCTGCTTGATATAATACTGCGTAAGTCTGTTACCTATGGTAATGGTCGCCTTATGGTTCTTGTAAACTATTTCGGCGTCCGCGTCCTTGCCGTATTGATCGGTACCGCCGCCGTACCAGACGATAGATACCTCGCCGACGAGGTCGAGAGTTATCTTCGTACCGGGTTCAGCAATACAGCAACCCGAATTGTCGTTGGGATTGAGACTGCCGCCCGCAAGATAGATGTCTTCCCTGTACAGGGCTATGGGCTCGCTTGCAAAAGCAGTCTTTTTGTCGAGCAGTTCGATAAGCGTATAAGTCTTTGACTCGAATTCTATATTCTTAATAGAAACCGTAAGATCGAGGTCTGCGTCTACAGCCGCATCTGCATACTCGGTATTGGTCGTTGCGTCGGTGTAAGCGGAATAAATTTTATCCACTTCCTTCTCGTCTTCCGAAAGAGCGGGATTTATAGCCGCTTTAATTGTGTCTGCGGAGACGGTAGTTCCCTTCTTCACACTGAACGTCTTGAGCGTATTACCTTCGGTATCCTTGACCGTCACGGTTACTGCCGCAGAGGGGTCTACGACTGCGATAAGTCCGTCAAGAGCCGTATCACAGCTCCACGCCGCGCTCCAGCTGCATTTACCGTTTTTAGCCGCAAATATATTTTCCTTCGTGCAGGCGTCCGCCTGTTCCTTAGTGAGTATTTTGCCTCCCGCAACGGCTTGCGAAATCGCGCCGTCGCCCGTAGAGCCGTACTCGCTGAAATCCGCTTCCGTGGGCGCGCCGTTCATAGACTCCCAACGGTGGTTCTTAACCGAGCTGTCGCCGTAACCCTTTACGGAGTATACCGCGCTAAACTCGCAGTTGATATAGGCAACGGTTGCCTTTGCGCCCCAGGTTCTGCCGAGGCTCATTGAATTTTCCGCAACTATGCCGTTCGTATCGTCGCTCGTGAACACACATTTATTGAAGATATAACCGTAATCGGGTTTATCTCCATCGGTTGCCTTCATAGCCGTAACGTAGCCGTTCTGGTCGCCGCCCGATTTCTTGCCGCAGATTGCAACTATTTTACATTCGTCGAAGTATGCAAGTCCCGTAGCCTCACCGAAGATGAAGTCTATGTTACCGTCAATCTGCGTCTTATAGAAATAAGTTCTGCCGTTCTTCAGATACAGTGTATCCTGATTGCCGTAGAGGTGGCAGTTATATAAAACCGCGCCGTCGCCGTTTATGGTGAGCGCAAGACCCTGAGGCGAACCGTAATTTTGATATTCGTTGACGAAATCGAAATCGTTGCGGATGTTTATGTTGTACGCCTTGAAATCTTTACCGTCTACCTGAAGGGTCGCACATCTAAGTCCGTACTTGGCGCCCGATCCGGGATCAGGAGTATCCTCTACCGCAGACCAGGACAGAACGGTGTCGTCTATCTTGTCGCCCATACCGACCAGGGTAACGTTATTTGCGTATATCCAAACTTTTTCTTCGTAGACGCCTGCGTCAACCTTTATAATCTTGTTTACGCTGTCCGCGTATCCGCAAGCTTCAACGTACTGAACCGCCTGCGTTATGGTTCTGAAATCGCCGTTTTTGCCTACCGTTACCGTAACCTCGTCATTAACCGCGTCAACCTTTTCCTTTACGAATACGCTGTAAGAAGCGGAAACTTCGTACTTGTCGGAAACGTAATTGTCTCCTACCTTTACGGTGACCTTCTTCTCTCCCGCCGTCGTAAGGTCGGGAGTGGATATCGTATACCAGTCGGACTGAAGCTTACGCTCTATAGTGTCAGAACCGAGCTGACAAACGCCGTACACGGTGAGGTTATCGGTCGAGAAAGTCGTGCCGGGCAGACAAGCCTGCTGAAGCGACTTCTGTGTGTTGCTGACCATTTTAGTAGTAGCAAGCCAAATCGAATTTACAGCGAACACCTTTACCTTGTAGGTGGTCTTGAATTCGGTCTGCTCACTTTCGAGGTTGCTGTCTATTTTGTAAGTTACGCCTATTTCGTACTCACCGGGCAAATTGGGATTGTACTTGGAGGTATCGAACTGCAACGCACTTAAAGGAGCCTCGAAATTGGTTCCGTTGGCGTCCTTTGCCATAACCTTTACGTTATTGCAGTCAAGCTTCTGGGTCAGAAGATAGTCCGAAGTTCCGGCGTTGGTAACCGCAATCGACTGAATAGGCGTCGCTTGCGCTTCATATTCGAATTCGATTTTGAATATATCTATCGTACCCGAATTTCTGCTGAACGTAAATATTCCCTTGCGTTTGAAAGTGTACTCCTCCATTACTACTTTACCGGTAGCAACCCTGAACGTACGGCTTTCAATCGGTTTGCCGGGTATTTCAACAGTGTACTGCGCACGCGAATTGCCAGAAGAACCGTTTTCCAAATATATTCTCAGCGTACCGCCGTCAGGCACGTTCATCGTGATTTTATCGTCGGCGGAACCGAGCTTGAACGAATTGGTGAAGGTTGCGGCGACGTCGAGGCTTATGCTGGAATCCTCGGGATCGTAAACGCCCGTACGCGGCCTATTACGTATTTCACCTTTAACAAGGCTGTAGGTGCCGTCCGTCCAGCCGTTCTCGTCCTGAACGCCGATTGCAAGGTCGGACGCATTGAAAGTAGAGACAATCGTATGCTTTCCTTCTACGGGTCCTGCCGCGGGACCGACGTATGCGGGTACCGTTGCTCTGTCGGACTCGTTTTCGGGAACGGTGGGAACGGCAATTATTTCGATTTCGATTTCTTCGGACTTGACCAAACCCGTAACCGAGGTTGCCTGTACCTTTACGGTACCTGCGGCAACGGCTGTTAAAACGTTACCTTCAAGCGTTGCTAAGGTTTTGCCCTCCGTAATCTCCCAGGTAACGTCCTTAGAATAGGTACCCTCGCCCTCTACCTCTGCAGTGAGCGTTGCGGTCGTATAGATGTCTCCCGAGCTGTACAGTTTACCTCTCGAAGAGCTTGCTACGACCGAGGTAACCAGGCTCCTCGTCCATTTTGCCTTAACAGTAGTGTCCTCCGTGAACGTCGTGTCCGCGTCCACTTTGGTCGTACCGTCGGCAAGATACCACCCCTCGAAGATATAGCCTTCGGCCGCGGCTTCGGGGATTTGTTCGAGTTTACCGTTCTTTGTTGTTGCCTCGCTTACCGCCGTACCGTGTCCGTTCATATCAAACGTTATCTTATATTCCGTCGTTTGATTTTGATTGGTACCGCTGTTATTGTTTTTATTACAGCCGGCTACGCCCAAAGCCGTACCCGTACCTATAAGTCCCGCCATAAGGAAGATTGACAGGAGCTTGGTTAGTTTCTTATTCATAGATTTCCTCCGTTATCGTTATTAAATACATTTTATCATTGACTTATAATTAAGTCAAGAACTCAAATGATAATAGTTTACAATTTTTGTATTCTTTCTATCATTATATAATATATTGTGCAAAACGCAGGTTTATATCGATAAGTCACCGACAGAAATAAAAAAAGACCACCCGTCGAGGGGTGGTCTGAATTGTTAATATTATCTCTCCGAGAACTGAGGCGCTCTTCTTGCCTTCTTCAAGCCGTACTTCTTTCTCTCCTTGACGCGGGGGTCGCGGGTGAGGAAGCCTTCTTTTTTCAAAGCCGCTCTGCAATCGGGCTCTGCCTGAAGCAGTGCGCGTGCAACGCCGAGACGGATAGCGCCCGCCTGACCGGTATAGCCGCCGCCGTAAACGTTTACGAAAACGTCGTACTTTGCGGTTACGCCCAAAAGCTCTAAGGGCTGCTTAACCTGATACTGAACCAGCGCCTGAGGGAAGTAGTCTTCGAAGGCTCTGTCGTTTATAACTATCGTGCCGCTTCCTGCGGGAATTAAGCGTACTCTGGCGATTGCCTTCTTTCTTCTGCCCGTTCCCCAAAACTGCAACTTTTTCTTTAAATTAGCCTTAGCCATATTCTGTCTCCTCTCCCCTTAAAATAATTTGAGCTGCTCGGGCTTCTGAGCGGTGTGGTTATGGTCGTCGCCTTTGTAAACCCTCAATTTCTTTATCATATCTCTGCCCAAAGAGTTCTTGGGAAGCATACCTCTTACCGCTT
>CAYMUQ010000001.1:0-52656 GCA_964393805.1 uncultured Clostridia bacterium | reverse complement strand
AACGACCAGTTGGTGAATTTTGCTTATATGGCAGAAAACACAACAACAGGACAAGGAATTTATAGTACAGGGCGTTGCGGGAAGCGGCAAGACTATGATACTTCTGCACAGACTGTCCTACCTTATGTATAACAACGAGAATATCAAGCCCTCGCAGGTACTCGTTATAACGCCGTCGGACAGCTTCAACGCCTTTATCGACGAGCTTGCGCAGATCCTCGAACTTGAGAGGGTAAAGACTGTCACTTTGGAAAATTATTACGCGCGTCTTTTAAAGAGCGCGGGGATAGATTTGGAGGGCAGGGTGGACTATCTCTCGCCCGTCGACGAGGATTATTTAAAGTATATCTATTCGCCGCAGTTTGCGGAGTACGTCGATAAAAAGCTCACAAAAATTTATTCGGACGTCAGAGGTATGTTGCCCTCGGACAGAGGCGACGAATTCGTCGCCTCTATACTCAAAGCGATTAATTTACAGCAGAGCGAATACGAAAAAATCAAGAACGCAGGAACGCGTGTCAGGCGTTGCGTGCTGGGCGAAATAAAGGAAAAGCCCGACGGCGGTCTCTACTACACCAAACAGATGAGAAATCTCTTTAACTGTATAAACGAGATTAAAGAGTTTCTCTGCGTAAACCGCACCGACGCCAAGATGGACGGATATTACTATTTTTACCGTCAGCTTCTCTCGTTCTATAAATCTTTGAAGTCTGCCTGCGTCGGCGGACAGAAGATTTGCAGGGATGCGGAAAACGATTTGAGTACTCTTTACAAAGTGATAGACAAGGAGATAGAGGACTTAAAGCGGTATAAACAGCATATCGGCGATAAGGTGGAATACACCTATCCCGACAGGATAGCTAAGCGCGAAGAGACCAAGCGCGAGATTGAAAGGACAAAGAAGAGTGTTTCTGAAATTTCCGAAAAGTTCGCGTATTTATCGGACTTTTACGAGGTTGTAAGGGGCGAGAAAAATCTTGTAAAGATAGGGTCGTGCGGGAACGGCGTAGAGCTTGCGCGGTACTTTTACCGCGAAATAGTCAAGCCCGTAAAAAGTAAATACGGGTTACAGACCAAAAAGCTTATTAGAAGCGACGCGTTCGCGCTGTGCCTTCTTTTGAAACGGTTGGGTTATAACCTCACTCCCGCATATTCGTTCGTTTTCGTAGACGAAGCGCAGGATATTTCGCCGACCGAGTACGGGCTTTTAAAACAGATAAACTCGGAAGCCTGCTTCAACCTGTTCGGCGATTTGAAGCAGAATATTACGGGGTATAGGGGCGTGGAGGACTGGTCGCATCTTAATATGCAACTCTACGAACTGGACTTGAACTACCGCAATACCAATATGATAGTTTCATTCGTTTCGGATAATCTGAACGTCAAAATGCAGACAATAGGTCTTGAAGGAGAGGCGGTAAAAACCATTAATGCAAGAGGCGTTTCTTCATATCTTAGCGACAAGGCGGGACTGCGTGCGGTAATAACTTCGGAAGCAAACTTACAAGCTTTCACACGCAAAAGCTATAACTTAGTACGCGACAGCGGCGTAATCTCGAAGAATAAAATAAACCTTCTGACCGTTTACGAAAGCAAGGGGCTCGAATTTACCGCGGTCGCCGTGGCGGACGAGGATATGACCGACAACGAAAAATATATCGCATATACGAGGGCATTGAAAGATTTGGCAATAATCAGATAAACGGATTAATAGATAAAGGGCGGCTGTAATAATGCAGTCGCCCCTTTTAATTTGAGCAAATTCGTCAATAATATACCCGGAGCGGGTATTTCCAACTGTTATAATAAGGAAAAGATAAGCCCGTCCGAGGATATTAAAATGGCAGTTGACAAAAAAACCGTACAAAAACTCGAAGCGCTCGACCTTGAAGGCGAGCTTTTAAACTGCGTTTCGTATGCAACCTATTACAACAGAATTCCGCTGTTTACTTCTTTCCGTCTGATAAACAACGGGGCGGAGGATATAGAGGAGCTTACCGTGACCGTAACGGGCTCGGATAAACTCGTTTTGTCCTCGCAGATAAGCGTAAAAAAAGTGCCTGCCGAGAGCGGCACCGAAGTCAAGACGCCGCCCCTTTTAAACCCCAAATTTCTTGCTGAGATAAAGGATAAAAAGGACTGCACCGTAACCGTCTGCGTGTCGTGCGGAAAAATAACCGTATGCACTATTTCGGCAACCGTTACGGCTCTTCCCATGGATAGTTGGTCGGGACTTTCGGGCAACGCCGAAATGCTGTCGGCGTTCGTGCGCCCCCGTCTGTCGGACTGCAAAAAAATACTCGCGGAGGCGGGCTTACAGCTTAAAACCTGGGGCTATTCGAGGGAGTGGAGCGGATATACAGGCAACGACAAAAACGCCGTAAACTTTGCGTTTGCGTCGATATTTTCCGCCGTCAGAAATCTGGGATTGGAGCGCGAAGACGGCGGCGTAATGACCGATACGGTATCCGTCGGCAATCTTACGGAAATATTGTTCGACCGCAAAGCAACGCCCCTTGCTATGGCGGTCTTTACGGCTTCGTGTCTGGAAGCGGCTAAGCTCAACCCCGTCATAGTCGTGGGTGCAAATAAAATAGCGGTGGGTGTATGGCTTGTCGAAAGTTGCTTCAATGCGCCCGTAATGGACGACTTAACTTATATCGAACGCTATATATCTTCGGGTGTAAACAGTCTTGCGATAGTCGATGTCGACGATTTGTTTGCTCACAAAAACGCAAGCTACGCGACCTCCGCCGCGCATTTTTCTTCGCTTTTACAGGCGGGCAGATACGATTTGTGCATAGACGTCAAAAGGTGCCGAATAGGCGGCGTGTTTTCTATGCCCATCAAGATAGAAAGCGGTTCGTCTTACGAGATACTCGAGGGCGACCGCTACTCGTACGACGCAAAGCCCGAAAAGCTTATTAACGCAAACGACGTGACCTTAGAGCGCAAGTCCACGAGGAACGGCAACTGGGAAAGGCGGCTACTGGATTTATCGCAGAAGAACAATCTTCTGAATTTCAGATACGAGAGGGACTGCGTTCATCTTCTAATAAGCGACACGGACGGGTTTGCGGAAAAGCTCACGGCAAAGGAAAGCTTTAACCTTTTACCCAACGTCGCCAAGCTCGAAGAGGGGCAGAATTTCGGCTTGAACCGCAGTGTAGGTAATTTATCCGAACTCATAAATTTAGAGCTTAACTCGGGCATAGTACGCGCCTGTTTTTCGGAAAGTGTTTTAAAAGAGGCGGTGCGTGCGCTAATAAGAAAGGGTAAATCATCCGAGGAGGAGACGGGTGCAAACACTCTCTATCTCGCCCTCGGATTTTTGAGGTGGAAGCACGCGGAGGACAAGGAGTATAAATACGCGCCGATTGCACTCCTTCCCGTAAGAATAAAAAACAACAAAACGCAGGGTACGGAAATCGTACCTTCCGAAGAGTTTTCGGTAAATACAACTTTGCTCGAATTTCTGAAACAGGAATTCGGGTTGGATTTAAGGGGCTTGCAGGACAACAAATTTGCGCCTTCGAAAATGCTCGCGGTAGTGCGTTCAAAGACGGCGCATATGAAGGACTGGCTGGTTTTCGAGGACGCGTATCTCGCGCAGTTCACGTTCGCTGGCTACGCTATATGGCGCGACGTCCGCGACAATATGGACGAGTATAAAAAGAACCCCTTAATCTGCGGACTTCTCGAAAATAAAGGAAGGCTTGCTGACAACACGTTAATAGGTGCGGACGAGGACACGGACGACCCCGCCGAAATTCTAACGCCGCTTGCCTGTGATAGCTCGCAGTACGCCGCGGTTGCCGAGGCGGCGGCAGGTAAAACCTTCGTACTGCACGGTCCCCCGGGAACGGGCAAAAGTCAGACTATTACGAATATTATTGCAAACGCTCTCGACAGAGGCAAAAGAGTACTGTTCGTCGCCGAAAAGCAGGCGGCGCTGAACGTCGTTAAAAAGCGCCTCGGCGAGATAGGTATAGGCGAGTTCTGTCTCGAACTGCACAGCGGCAAGACTGCGGATAAGGGCGAGATAGTGCGCTCGATCGAAAATGCACTGGAATTAAAAAGTACCTTCGACGAGAGCAAGTTTATTGCCGACGCAGAGGCAATCAAAACTCTTCGGGAAACCATAAAAAATCCTATGAGCGCTATGCACGAAAAGCGCGGTACGGGCGTTTCTGTCTACGAGGGAATTTTAAGCTATTTCAAAAATTTCTCCGCACCCGAGCTTGTTAACGTGGAAAGCGTCTTCTACGACAATCTGACCGCACAAAAGCTTGCCGAGTACGAAGGTATGCTCTTATCCGCACAGGCGGCGGCGAGGGAGTGCGGCGGAGTTTGCCGTTCGCCCTTTTCGAACGTCAACGCGACCTATTGCGACGACAAGTTCAAGCGTTCGGTGTTGTGCTCTGCGGAAGTGACCTGCGCGGAGATTAAACACCTTAAAAATTACCTGTCGCTGTTTCTGGAAACCTTCGGTCAGAAGACGGGTACTTTCACCGTCAAAAAACTCAACACTTTGGTTGAGATAATAAAGTTACTCGCCAAGGGAACTTTAGACGTTTTTTACGCCTGCGACGAGCGGGAACTCCGTAACTTTTACAACGCCAATTTAAGATACGACGCGGCGGTTAAAAACTGGCTGACGCGCTTTAAGGGACTTGCCGAGCTCGGTAAATTATTCGACGAGCTGGACGAAGAAATCGAAAACTTCAACGGTGATTTTTCTTCGTCTCACGCACTGACCGTTGCAATTAAAAAGATAAGCCGTTTAGCTAAAACTCCGATTAAAGACGAGGAGAAACTCGGCGTTATAAAAGAGGCTGCCGCCATCGAAAAGGAGAGGCGGAAGATTGCGGATAATACCGCGCTTTCGGACAATTTCCTCGGTCTTACGGGCGGAATAAACGACAAAAAGCGCGAGGAGTTTTTAAAGCCTTTCTACGCCTTTCACGCGCTTTGCACCTCGGTATTTATGGACTATAACGCCGACGCGTTCAACGCCGTCTGCGTCAAAGCGAAGGACAAAAGATTTAAGCCTCTTTTCGACGGCTTTATATCGGCGGCGTCCGCGTTTTACGATGCGAGCGGAAGCTTTAACGAGATAACCGAATGCGACATAAAAGCCGTTTCGGACGAGGATATATTCGACTATTACGGCAATAAGTGTTCTTATCTCATAGAAAATATCGATATGCTTCCCGCGTGGTGTACGTACAAGGCGACGGCGAAAAAACTCAACGAAAGCGGTCTTACCTTTATTACCGACGCTTTGGAAAGCGGACGGATAAGCGGTGAAAAAATTCTGTCGGCGTTCCGCAAAAACGTGTTCGGCAATTTCGTCAAAAATCACGTTCCCGCAGATTTGCGCCTTGCCGATTTTTCGGCTACGGTCATCGACGAGGCGGCAAGCAATCTAACAAAGCTCTACGACGAATTTATCCGTCTTACGCGGTTAAAGATTAGAAAAGATTTGATTTCAAGGCTTCCCGCAGAGGGGACTGAGGGCGCACTTGCCTTAGAGCTTTTAAGCTTCAAAAGGCAGACGGGTTCAAATTTAAGAGGACTTAATCTCAGAAATCTCTTTGCGTCCGTACCAGAGCTTTTAAAAGTTGCCGCGCCGTGTATGCTGATGAGTCCGTTCACCGTCTCGCAGTACCTGCCCGCGCAGTCCGATTTGTTCGACTTGGCAATTTTCGACGAGGCTTCCCAGCTTCCGACATGCGAGGCGGTTCCGTCTCTTGCGAGAGCCAAGAGCGCGGTAATAGTGGGCGACCCCAAACAGATGCCGCCGACCTCGTTCTTTATGTCTGTCGGCGCGGACGAGGACAACCCCGAAGCAGACGACTTGGAGAGCGTTTTGGACGACTGCCTCGCCCTTGGGATACCCGAAAAGCATCTTATATGGCATTACCGCTCCAAGCACGAAAGTTTGATAGCGTTTTCAAATATAACTTACTATTCATCGAGGCTCTGTACCTTCCCGTCGCCCGACGCTGCAGATTCCAAAGTAAGGTTGAAATACGTCGAAGGCGGCGTGTACGAAAGAGGTGCGTCCAAGTGTAACAAGAAAGAGGCGGAGGATTTGTGCGACGAGGTTATAAGAAGATTATCCGACCCGATTTTGCGAAAGTCTTCTCTTGGAGTGGTGACCTTCTCGACGCCTCAGCAGGCGTATATAGAGAAACTGCTGTATAAGAAAATAGCCGAAAAGGGACTGGACGAATTTGCGTACGGCGGGGAAGAGCCGCTGTTTGTAAAGAACCTCGAAAACGTTCAGGGCGACGAGCGCGACGTCATACTATTTTCGGTGTGCTACGGACCCGACCGCGCAGGTAAAATATCCTTGAATTTCGGACCTTTAAATCAGGTGGGCGGCTGGCGCAGACTTAACGTTGCGGTCTCCCGCGCAAGGGAAGAAATGTTGGTTTTCTCATCTATGCGCTATACGCAGACCGACCTGTCGCGTACCACCTCGAAGGGTGTTGCGGGGCTCAAAGCCTTTTTAGAGTTTGCCGAAAAGGGCAGATTGGGTCTCGCTTCGCAAAGCGACGAAACGGCTTTGGACAGAGCGGGGATAGGCAAGTATATTGCAAAGGAGCTCAGCTTATACGGCTACGAATGCAGGTGCGACGTCGGCGCTTCCGACTTTAAAATCGATGTTGCCGTGCTCGACCCGTCAAACAGAAAGAACTTCATTTTGGCAGTACTGTGCGACGGCGACGCGGGCTTTTCGGTAAAGGATAAATTCGTTATGCAGGTCAACGCCTTAAAGCGCGGTAACTGGAACGTGGTAAGACTTTACTCGGTCAATTTCTTCAATAACCCGAAGAGGGAAATCAAAAAGATTAAAGACCTTCTCGACAGACTGACCTCGTCTGGCGGCAACGCGGAGGCAAGCTACAAAAAAGTCTACAAAGCCGCCGATACGCAGGTAAGCCGCGTGAGCGCCGACGCTCTCTCGGGCGGAGATATGGACGAGGAAATAGTTAAGACTTTGAAGTCGGTGGTCTCGGCGGAGGAGCCTATTTCGCGCGCGTTTCTAATTAAGCGCGTACTCGCCGAGTACGGGATAACCAAGTACGGCGCGAGACTGGAAAACAAGGTTGGTTCGCTCATTTCCTCGTGTGCGTTCAAGTCGGCGGATATGCTCGGACAAACACACTACTATAAGAGCGGCAGAGCTGTCGACTTCCGCAAATTCCGCGTGGAGGAGGGTAGTACCCTGCGTACTTCAAAGTCGGACTACTCGCCGTTCGATATGCTTGCGCTCATAAGAGCGCTTCTTATCCGCAACGTGGGAATGTACCGCGACGAGCTGGTGTCCGCGGCGGTCGCGGAGCTGAAAATCAAAAAACTTCCGACAAAGTTCGAGGCGTTTTTAAGCGACTGCATAGACGAGGGGGTGACCTCCGGAATGTTTATTAGGAGCGCTTCCGACAAAATTTCTCTAAGCTGAAACAGGGCGTTATCCGCGCGCGTAACGGGCGCGGATAACGCCTTAACGATTTCAGACGAAAAAAATTTTTTGCGCGGTTTTGCATATAATTTAACTGTAAGGGCGATTAACGACGGCATATTACGGGGGCAAACGCGGTTTGGAGCAGTTTTGCCCGCCTTTTTGACGGAGCGCGAAAAATGTCGAAAATACTTGCAATGCGCCGTCGCCCATAGTATAATATACTATGCTGGAAATATTTAACAGAAAGATACAGAGGACTGACCTTGGTAACGATTAAAGCTCTTTTCGATTTAAACCGCACGCTGGCGGACAAATATCTCAACGGTTTTACTTATCCCTGGCAGGCTTTGAAGGGTATAGGCGAACTTATCGTTTCTCTCGGAGAGAGCCTTGGCGAAGAGTACGAAGAGGTTAAAAAGGACGTCTGGGTACACCGCACCGCTAAGGTCGCGCCCACCGCGTTTATCGGCGCACCCTGCATTATAGGAGCGGATACCGAGGTAAGACACTGCGCGTTTATCAGAGGCTCTGCGCTCGTCGGCGCAAACTGCGTGGTCGGCAACTCGACCGAACTTAAGAACGTAATCTTATTCGACGGGGTACAGGTTCCCCACTACAACTACGTCGGCGACAGTATCCTCGGCTACAAGGCTCATATGGGTGCGGGGGCGATAACCTCCAACGTCAAGGCGGACAAAACCAACGTTATAATCCACGGCGAAAACGAGATGGGTACTGGACTTAAAAAGGTGGGCGCCTTTGTCGGCGACAACGCCGAAATAGGTTGTAACTGCGTACTCAACCCGGGTACGGTAATCGGCGCAAGAACGAGCGTATATCCTTTAACCTGCGTCCGCGGCGTCGTGCCTGCGGACAGCATAGTCAAGGCGGCGGGCAAAATTTCAAAAAGAGTTTGATATGGGTAAATATTTCGGAACGGACGGATTTCGCGGAGAGGCGGGCGTAACGCTTACCGCCGAACACGCTTATAAAGTCGGCAGATTTCTCGGCTGGTATTTCGGCAGAAGGAAACAGGACGAGGGAAAAAGCGATGCCGCAAAAATAGTAATCGGCAAGGACACGCGCCGTTCGGGCTATATGCTCGAGTACGCGCTTGCTTCGGGTATCACCGCTTCGGGCGCGGACGCATACGTAATGCACGTCACGACCACTCCGTCGGTTGCGCACGTTACGAGAGTTGAGAACTTCGACTGCGGAATAATGATATCCGCAAGTCATAATCCGTATTACGACAACGGCATAAAGCTCTTTAACGGTCAGGGCGAAAAGATGGACGAAGACACCGTTTCGCTTATCGAGGACTACATCGACGGACTGCCCGTGTGCGGAGTAAAATCGTTGCCTTTTGCAACGCGCTACCGCGTCGGTCGTACGCACGACTATGAAGAGGGCAGGAACAGATACATTGCCTATCTTCTGTCTTTGGGCGTTTGCTCGTTCAGAGGCAAGAGAGTGGGACTGGACTGCGCTAACGGCGCGAGCTGGAATATCGCAAAGTCGGTGTTCGACGCGCTCGGCGCAACCACTTACGTAATTAACTGTTCCCCAGACGGCTGTAACATAAACGACAACGCGGGCTCAACCCATATCGAGGGATTGTGCGCGTTCGTAAAAAAGAACGGACTGGACGTGGGCTTTGCCTACGACGGCGACGCCGACAGATGTATCTGCGTGGACGAGAACGGAGAAGTCGTAAACGGCGACAAAATACTCTATATCTACGGCAGATACTTAAAGGAAAAAGGCGAGCTTGCGGGCGATACGGTCGTAACAACCGTTATGTCCAATTTCGGGCTTTACAAGGCGTTCGAAGAAATCGGAATAAAATCTGTTAAGACTGCGGTCGGCGACAGGTTCGTGCACGAGTATATGCAGGCGCACGGCAACTCTATCGGCGGCGAGCAGTCGGGACATATAATTTTTTCAAAATACGCGACCACGGGCGACGGCATACTTACGAGTATCAAAATGCTCGAAGTTATGATAGAAAAGGGCGAGAAGTTATCGAAGCTTTCATCTTTCGTCAAGGATTTCCCGCAGACGCTCGTCAACGTCAAAGTAAAAGATAAAGAGGCGGCTCTTTCAGACGAGGACGTGACCGCGGCGGTTAAGGAAGCCGAGCAGGCGCTCGAAAGTAAGGGCAGAGTGCTTGTGAGAGCGTCGGGTACCGAGCCTTTGATAAGAGTTATGGCTGAGGCGGAGTCGCAGGAAGAGTGTGCAAAGATAACCGACGGTATAGTTTCGGTTATCAGGGCGAAGGGCTATGCCGCCCGCGATTGAATTTTCGGAGATAGTTTAAAATGTGCGGAATAGTAGGATATACCGGTAAAAAACAGGTCGCGCCCATACTTTTGGACGGACTTTCAAAACTTGAATACAGAGGATACGATTCTGCGGGCGTGGCTGTAAGAACGCCCGACGGCAATCACGAGATAGTAAAGGCAAAGGGCAAGCTCAGCACGCTTTCGGATATGGTGGACGGCGGCGCGGCGCTTAAAGGCACCTGCGGCATAGGTCATACCCGCTGGGCTACTCACGGCGAGCCTAACGAAATAAACGCCCATCCCCATTACAACGACGATAAATCTATCGTAGCCGTACACAACGGCATTATCGAAAATTACGGAAAATTAAAGGACAAGCTCTTAGGTAAGGGCTACAGCTTTTATTCGAAAACCGATACCGAGATTGCAACCAAGCTCGTCGACTACTATTACAACAAGTGGGGTAAGGACCCCCTCAAGGCAATGGTCAGCTTTACTCTGCGCGTGCGCGGCTCGTACGCATTTGCGGTAATGTTCAAAGACCACCCGGGTAAAATTTTCGTTGCCAGAAAGGACAGCCCTTTAATAGTAGGAATTTCCGAAGACGGCGCCTTCTGCGCATCCGACGTTCCCGCAATTTTAAAATATACGAGAGAAGTGTACTATCTCGACAATATGCAGATAGCCTGCCTCGAAAACGGCAAGGCGACTTTCTACGACGTGGACAGCAACGTAGTAAAGAAGAGACGCATAAAAATCGACTGGGATATGGACGCGGCGGAAAAGGGCGGTTACGAGTTCTTTATGATGAAGGAGATAAAAGAACAGCCCGAAGTCATAAAAAAGACGCTCGCGTGTTTCGTCAAGGAAGACGGTATAGATTTTTCACAAGCTAAGCTTTCCGACAGTTTTTTGAAGTCGGTCGGCAGAATTCATTTCGTTGCTTGCGGTTCGGCGTACCACGCAGGCGTGGTCGGCAAATACGTCATAGAGGGACTTGCCCGCGTTCCGGTGGACGTGGATATAGCCTCGGAATTCAGATACAGAGAACCGATACTAAACAAGAACGATTTGGTTATTTTAATAAGTCAGTCGGGTGAAACGGCGGACACGTTCGAGGCTTTAAATCAGGCTAAGGCGGAGGGCGCGGCTACGCTTGCGATAGTAAACGTTCACGACTCGGCAATTCCGAGATGCTCGGACAAGGTCATCTATACGCAGGCGGGTCCCGAAATATCGGTTGCCACCACGAAAGCGTACAGCGCGCAACTCGTCGTGTGCTATATGTTGGCGGTAAAGCTTGCATACGTTCGGGGCACGATAGACGGGGAGAGGTATAAGGAGCTGATTGCAGAGCTTAACTCTCTTCCTTCCAAGGTGGCTTCGGTTCTCAAATGCGAGGACGACATTAAAAAGTTCGCAAACGGGTTGACCAATAAACGCGACGTTTTCTTTATCGGACGCGGCTTGGATTACGCGGTCTGCCTCGAAGGCAGTTTAAAGTTAAAAGAGATAACCTACATTCATTCAGAAGCTTATGCGGCGGGCGAGCTTAAGCACGGCACGATAAGCTTAATCGAAAAGGATACTTTAGTGGTTGCACTGGTTACACAGTCGGGACTTGCGGACAAAACCAAATCTAACCTCGAAGAGGTTAAGTCGCGTGGCGCATACTGTATGTGCGTTACTGTAAAGGGCAATTACGGTATAAGAAAGGACTGCGGGTTTACGGTCTACGTGCCGCATACGGACAGCTATTTTATGCCCAGTCTTTCGGTGATACCTTTGCAACTTTTAAGTTATTACGTTTCGCTGTACAAGGGACTTGACGTGGACAAACCCCGAAACCTTGCAAAGTGCGTTACGGTTGAATAAAACGTCCGAATAAATAAACAATAATTACGACGGAAAAATTTCAGAGAGAATTTTAAAGAGTGGTGTGCAAGTGAAAAAGGTTAAAAAGTATAACTATAAGTTTACGGGTATTTTGATAGTCGCTTTACTGGACTTGGCGGCTATTTGTTTGGCGTTGCTTATAGCGATGGCTTCCGCCAATAAGTGTATCCCGCAAGATATCAACCAGCTCTGGTGGTGTCTTGCAAATATAGGTATAACATACGTTTTCTTCCTGCTTTTCAGAATGTATTATTTCCTGTTCGATACGGTAGGACTTGTAGATACTTTAAAGCTTATAGGCGCTACCGTTTTGGTATTCTGTTTCGGCTTTGCATACGTTTTCTTCCTTCTTCCCAAGGAGCAGGAGGTATGGCAGCAGTTCTATTACTGCATAACCCTGTTTGCGCTCACTTTAACTATTCGCTTCTCCAAGCGTATCTATCTGATGGTCAAATATTCGGTTACCAAGCGTAACAAGGGTAAGATAAGGGCTATGATAGTGGGCGGAGGCAACGCCGGCGCAACCATTATAAGGGAAATGCAGACGACCGACAAAATCGACTACGTTCCCGTCTGCGTCGTGGACGACGACCCTTCGAAATACGGTAAGAGAATAAACGACGTAAAGGTTGTCGGCGACACCGATGAGATTAAAAAGTTTTCCGAAAAGTACGCAATCGACGAGATAATTATCGCCATACCTTCCGCAAAGAAAGTGGAACTTAAACGCATTTACGAAATCTGCAAGACCACGAAGTGCAAGGTAAAAACCCTGCCCGGTATCTATCAGATAGTCAGCGGCGAGGCGACTATGGGCGCTCTTCGCGAGGTGCGGATAACCGACCTTTTGGGAAGAGAACAGATACAGGTAAATCTCGACGAAATAATGGGATATATCGAAGGTCAGACCGTAATGGTTACGGGCGGAGGCGGCTCTATCGGAAGCGAACTGTGCCGTCAGATTGCTACCCATAGTCCCAAGCGTCTGATTATTCTTGATATCTACGAAAACAGTACTTACGACATAGAGCAGGAATTGAAGAGAAACCGTCCCGAGCTCAATCTTACGGCGCTTATCGCAAGCGTCAGGGATAAAGGCAAGATGGAGGACGTGTTCAAGGAATACAAGCCAGACATAGTGTTTAACGCCGCGGCGCACAAGCACGTTCCCTTAATGGAGACCAGCCCCAACGAAGCGGTCAAGAACAACGTTTTCGGAACTTTGAACGTCGCAAAGTGCGCGGATAAGTACGGCGTAAAGGTATTCGTACAGATTTCCACGGACAAGGCGGTAAATCCGACGAACATAATGGGCGCCACCAAGCGTATCTGCGAGATGATTATCCAGACCATAGGCAGAAACAGCAAAAACACCAAGTTCGTCGCCGTGCGTTTCGGAAACGTTTTAGGTTCCAACGGTTCGGTCATTCCTCTGTTTGAAAAACAGATAGCCGAGGGCGGACCCGTTACCGTAACCCACAAGGATATAATAAGATACTTTATGACCATCCCCGAAGCGGTTTCTCTCGTTCTTCAGGCGGGAGCGTACGCAAAGGGAGGACAGATATTCGTCCTCGATATGGGCGAGCCCGTAAAAATTTACGACCTTGCTTATAATCTTATCAAGCTTTCGGGTCTCGAACCCAACGTCGATATAGAAATCAAGTGCGTAGGTCTCCGCCCGGGCGAAAAGCTGTACGAGGAAAGACTTATGGACGAAGAGGGGCTTCAGACCACGCCGAACGGACTTATAAATATCGCCAATCCCATAGCTTTGGACGAGGCGTTCCTCTGGAAAAAACTCGACGAGCTCTATAAGGCGGCGTACGCCGAAACCGACGATATGAAACACCTGGTTTCCGAGCTTGTCACCACCTATAAACCGCAGGAATAATCAATTAAAGTGAATATAAATTTGAAAATACCGCTTTGAAGCGGTATTTTTATTTTGCGGCGTTTTACGGGCTTAAACGACTATTTCGGACACAAACCGATAAAATGCAAAAGCTATATATTCCGCCCTGACAAAATAATACAATTTCTTGACTTATTTCCTTGCTTAGTGATATACTATATTATAATAGTAAAACTGCACATTTTTTTAGAAGAGAAGACAGAGAGCATATGAAAATACCTTTTTCTCCCCCCGACATTTCGGACAAGGAAATACAGGCGGTAACCGAAGTTTTGCGTTCGGGCTGGATAACGACCGGACCCAAGACCAAGGAGTTTGAAAGACAAATAGCAAGCTATTGCGGCACGGACAGGGCGGTCTGCCTTAATTCACAGACGGCTTGCGCGGAAATGGCGCTACGCGTTCTCGGTATAGGCGAGGGGGACGAGGTGATAACCTCGGCTTACACCTATACGGCGTCGGCGTCGGTTATTTGCCACGTTGGCGCAAAACCCGTGCTTATCGATACGCAGAAAGACAATCTTGAAATGGACTACGACGCGCTCGAAAAGGCGATAACTCCCGCGACCAAGGCGATTATACCCGTCGATATCGGCGGCGTTTGTTGCGACTACGACAGAATTTTCGAGATAGTCAACGCAAAAAAGAGTTTGTTCAAGCCTGCCAACGCCATACAGAAGGCTATGGGAAGAATAGCGGTCTGCGCGGATACGGCGCACTCTTTCGGCGCAACCTATAAGGGTAAGACGGCGGGTTCGATTGCCGACTTTTCCGCATTTTCCTTCCACGCCGTAAAGAACCTCACCACGGGCGAGGGCGGCGCTCTCACCTGGAATAATATAGAGGGTATCGACGGCGAGGAAATTTACAAAACGGTACAGCTTCTTTCTTTGCACGGACAGAATAAGGACGCTTTGGCAAAGACCAAACTCGGTTCCTGGGAATACGATATTGTTGCCCCTTGGTACAAGTGCAATATGACGGATATAATGGCGGCGATAGGACTTGCACAACTCGAAAGGTATCCTCAGATGTTGAAGCGCCGCAAGGAGATTGTGGAGCGGTACGATAAGGCGTTTGTTCCTCTGGGTATAAAGCCTTTGAAGCATTACACCAAAGACGCTTGTTCGTCGGGTCATCTCTATATCTGCCGCGTACCAGGAATTACGGTAGAACAGCGCAATCAGATAATAATTAAAATGGCGGAAAACGGCGTGGCGTGCAACGTGCATTACAAACCGCTTCCTATGATGACGGCATATAAAAGCCTCGGCTTCGATATAAATAATTATCCCAATGCGTATTCGCAGTACGTCGACGAAATAACTTTGCCGCTTACTACTAAACTGACGGATGAGGAAGTAGAATACGTAATAGAGAATTTTATTGACGCGGTCAAGGAATATATTTAATGAGAAAATGGGAAAAACTGCCCTCGGAAATGCAGACCGAAGAGGTGCGAAAATATTACGATATTTTAAAAAAGCATAAGTGCGGAAGATTTTTCAAACGCGCGTTCGATATTTTCGTATCTTTTCTTATGCTTATAATTTTATCGCCCGTGTTTTTAATACTTGCGATAATAATCAAGATAGATTCCCGCGGACCGGTTTTTTTCAGGCAGGAGCGCGTTACGCGCTATAACAGGCATTTCAGAATATTCAAATTCAGAACCATGGTCGCAAACGCCGAAAAGCTGGGCGCGCAGGTCACGTCCAAGGGCGACGCGAGAGTTACTAAGGTCGGTAAGTTTTTGAGAAAGTGCAGGTTAGACGAGCTTCCCCAGCTTTTGGATATATTCCGCGGCACGATGAGCTTCGTCGGTACCCGCCCCGAAGTTCCCAAGTACGTTGAGTGCTATACGCCCGAAATGTACGCAACCTTACTGATGCCTGCGGGAGTTACCAGCCTTGCAAGCATAAACTATAAGGACGAGGCGGAACTTATGGAGAGCGCGGAGAACGCGGACGAGGTCTATATAAACGAAGTTTTGCCCGCAAAGATGGAATACAATCTCAAAGCTTTAAAAAAGTTCGGCTTCTGGCGGGATATAGGCATAATGTTCAAGACGGTAGGCGCCGTATTAAAGAGGTAAAATGGAAGAGTTCAGCGTTTTAATGTCGGTTTATAAAAATACCCAAGCGGACGAGCTTGCTCAGTGTCTGGACAGTCTTTTAAATCAGACGGTAAAGGCTTCGCAGTACGTTTTGGTTATCGACGGACCGGTACCCGAAGAACTGACCGAAAAGATAGAGCAGCTTAAAACCCAAATAAAGGAGCTCGACGTTGTTCCGCTTGAAACAAATCACGGACTTGGACTTGCTCTGCGCGAGGGTATGAAATACTGCAAATTCGAGCTTGTGGCGCGTATGGATACAGACGATATCGCCGCGACTGACCGCTTCGAAAAACAGCTCAAATGCTTTAAAGAGGACGAAAATTTAAGTATTTGCGGCGGAAATATCGCCGAATTTGAGGGAAGCGTCGAAAATATAACCTCCCGCAGAAACGTACCCGAAACGCACGAAGAGTTGTGCAAATTTTTGAAATCCCGCTGTCCGTTCAATCATATGACCGTAATGTTCAAAAAGAGCGAGGTCGAAAAGGCGGGAGGGTACCTCGACTGGCACTATAACGAGGACAGCTATCTTTGGGTAAGAATGTACCTTGCTGGCTGTAAATTCTACAATTTGCAGGACGTCCTCGTATATGCGAGAATAGACGCGCAGACGTTCAGACGCCGCGGCGGCAGGAAGTACTATAAATCCGAACGCGACCTTTTAAGGTTTATGCGTAAAAACAAGATAATAAGTCTGAACGAGTACAACAAAGAGCGCTTCAAACGCTATATCGTTTACGTTTTAATGACCAACCGTATGCGCGAATGGGCGTTTAAAAAGTTTGTAAGAGAGTAAGTAGACAAGCCCGAAGCGCGGGGCGGTTTCGTAGATACTTAAATAAGTATCTGTTCGGGAGTTTACGGCATTTAAAGGAAATTAAACTATGACGATTTTGCATATTGCAAGAACGACGGGTAATTTATGTAACGGCGTGCACGTCGTCGTACCTCAGCATATAAAAGCGCAGAGTGAATTTGCGACGGTCGGTTGCGTCAATCTGACCAACGTAAAACTTTGCGGCGGGGTACGGCAATTCGACTACGGTGATGACTTCGAGATTAAAAATTTGCCGTCACCCTTCAATAAACCCGACGTTGTCGTTTTTCACGAGTGTTACCGCTTTGAGTATCTCAAAATAGCAAAACAGTTAAGAAAAATAAAGGTGCCGTATATAATTTTACCGCACGGCGAACTTTCGAGCGAAGCCCAGAAGAAAAAGCACTTTAAAAAGTTGGTTGCAAATATATTATTTTTTAACCGTTTCACAAGCGGTGCGGCGGCCATACAGTGTCTTTCCGACAGAGAACTTACGACGACTAAATTCGGTAAAAAGAGATTTGTCGGAACAAACGGAGTAGAAGTGCCGCAGATACGGAAAAATAATTTTTCTTCCGACGGACTTAAGCTTTTGTATATAGGCAGACTTGACGCCTTCCATAAGGGGTTGGATATTCTTTTAGAGGCGGTAGGTAAGGCGAAACAAAAATTTCTCGATTTCGGTGTAACTCTCGATATCTACGGACCCGATTATAACGGAAGGTTCGCGCATCTCGAGGAGCTCGTCAAAGAGAATGACGTTCGGGAAGTGGTAACCCTTCACCACGAGATATTCAAAGAGGAAAAGATTGAAAAGCTGATGGAGGCGGACGTCTTCGTACAGACCTCGCGTTTCGAAGGTATGCCCCTCGGAATTTTGGAGGCGCTTTCGTACGGCGTTCCCTGTCTTGTGACGGAGGGGACGACTTTAAGAAGCGTAATCGAAGACTGCGACGCGGGTTGGGGAGCCGATACGAATGCGGACGACGTGTGCCGCGCATTTGAAAAAATACTTGCGGAAAGGGAAGAATTAAAGATAAAGTCCGCAAATGCAGTGAAAGTTGTTACCGATAAATTTTCGTGGAGTAAGATTGCGGCGGACGCCGTTGCAAGCTATGAACAGATAGTCAAAGGTTAAATATGGGTTTATACTGGGTTTTAGTGGCGGTATTGATAGCGGTTGCGTTATTTGCAACTTCGCGCACCGTGACGAGGCGCATTTATGCGGGTCGTTACGGTAATTTGCTGTCCGCAAAATTCGGTTACGAGCACGGTTATAATCTCTTTATTCTGTTTTTCCTCATTTTAATGTGGTTTTTTACTGCGTTCAGAGGAATAAATATCGGTAACGATACTGCAAATTACGTAAAATATTTCAATTCAATAAACAGCGGCGGCGTCGATTCGGGCTACGTAATAGAGCTCGGTTATCAGTATCTCAATCTTCTTATAAGCTATATTACCGACGACCCGCACGTTTTCTTGATAATAGTAGCAACTATCTGTTACGTAAGCATCGGAATTTATATTTTCAAGTTTTCAAAGAACAAGGCGATTTCCTTAGTTCTCGTATTTTATTTCTGTTTCTCGAATTTCGTCAATATTTTAAGACAGGATCTGGCTATGATAATCGTGCTTTACGCATATCAGCTTATAAAGCACAAGCACGGTTTCGTGGCGTTCCTGCTTATTATGCTTGCGGCGCAGTTCCATACTTCTGCGTACGTGGCTTTATTATATTTCCTGTACAAACTGTATCCCCGCAATCTGTTAATAAGTCTGCTTATTGCGGCGTTCGTATTGGTGCTTTCGGTGTCGGGCGTCCTCAACAGTATTCTCGGCAACCTGATTACCGAATATCAGAATTACTTTAACAGCAAATACGCGCAAACCGGATATCTGGGAATAAGTGTAGAGCTTGTAAGAAATTTCTTTATATTCTTGATATTGCACAGAGTTTATTCGGTCGGCAAAACGAGAAAGGACAGGGTGACCTACGCCAGCGCGTTTATTCTTTTGATATTCTCGTGTCTGAGCTTTACGGTTAACCTGTTCTCGCGTGCGTGCGTATATTTCGCGTTGCCGTGCCTGTCGGAGCTTCCGAACGCATTCTATGAAAACAACCGCAGTCCGAAGAAGTACTGGCTTGCCGTTTTATGCGTTTTACTGTTAGTGTACTTCATAGTAACCTGTTATTTGAGACCCGAGTGGAACAATCTCTGGCCGTATGAGTTCTGGGGTCAAATATAATGAATAAGAAATACTCAAGGCTCCTGAAAGACACTTTAATATTCGCAATAGGCGGTTTCGGCTCCAAACTTATTTTGTTTTTTCTCGTGCCGCTGTACACGAACTATCTTACTCAGGCGGACTACGGCATATCGGATCTTGTATTTACTTTCTCCCAACTGCTTATTCCCGTATTTTCGCTTACTATTTACAACGCCGTTTTAAGGTTCGGTATTTCGAAAAGCGAGCAGAAAGAAAACGTTTTAGTAGCGGGATTTTTTATCTTCGGCATAGGTTCGGCACTCTGTCTTGCGATAACGCCTATATTCAGTTTGTATGCGCCCCTTTCAGAGTGGAAATGGTATTTAACGACTTACGTCACGCTCAGCATTCTGAACTCAATGATTTTGAATTATATTAAAGTTTTAGGCAAAAACAAGCTCTATGCGGCTATCAGTATAATTCAGACGTTGTTTTTGGCTTTATCCAATATCGCTTTACTTGTCGGATTTAAAGTCGGTATAAAAGGTTATCTTTTATCAAATATAATATCCGTTTGCGTTGCAATTATAGTAGGCTTTTTTGCAAGCAATATAATCGGAGCTTTAAAAAGAGGCAAGTTAGATTTTAAAGTCGTCAAAAGAATGGTAGCCTTTTCGGCGCCCATCATATTCAACGATTTATCCTGGTGGCTCATACACTCCACGGATAAAGTAATGATACAATATATGGTGAGCAATGCGGATCTGGGACTTTATACGGTAGCTACCAAGATACCCGCGCTAATCAACGTTATTATATCGATTTTTTCCCAGGCGTGGGGAGTTTCTTCCATATTGGAGAACGAATCAACCAACGACCCCAAATTTTATTCCAATATATTCAGGGCATATTCATTTCTTGCGTTCGGAGCGACGGTGTTTTTGACTTTGATAATCAAAGACTTTATGAGAATTTACGTCGGTTCTGACTTTACGGGTTCGTGGCAATACGTTCCTCTGCTTCTCGCAAGTGCGTCGTTTTCGGCAGTATCGGCATTTTACGGCTCTTTGTACGGTGCATTCAAACGCAATTTGAGTTCGATGGTAACTACGATAATAGCCGCCGTCGTCAATATAGTACTCAATTATTTCTTTATAAAAATGTACAACATATGGGGCGCGGTCATCGGTACTGTTGCCGCCTACGTCGTTATCGCGGTTTTAAGAATGATTGATACGCGAAAGTTCATTAAATTCAAAATCGGACTTTTGGAGTTCTGTCTGAACGGAGCGATAGTTTTGGCGCAGACAATATTAGTTGCGTTAGGCTTCAATATTTATATCGTCTCTTCGTGTGCCTTGGCTTTGTTTTTACTGGCAAATATCCGTTCAATCAAACTGTTTGTAACTATGATAAAGGATAAATTTACAAAGCGTAAGACGGTGGCGGTGGTTGAGAGCGCACAGGGTGAAGCTACTTCGGCAGAGCCCGAAGGAACTCAAAGCGAAGACGAAACCGAGCAGTCGACAGGGGAAGAAGTAATAACCGAGCAAACGTTAGAAGAAAATATAACCGAGCAATCGGGAGAGGATAGTCAGCAATGAAAGAGCTAACTTTAAGAGAGATGCAGTTTGCCGAATTGGATATTCTTATCGCTTTCGATAAGATCTGTAAATCAAACGGCATAAATTATTCTCTCGACAGCGGAACGCTGTTGGGCGCTGTAAGACATAAAGGATTTATTCCTTGGGATGACGATATAGACGTGGCGATGCCCCGTCCCGACTACGAAAAGTTTTACAAATTGGTAACCGAAAATAAAGACGTTTTGCCCGATAATTTAGAGCTTATTTCCGACAGGGGCAAAAACGCACGAATACCTTTTTTAAAATTGGTCGATAAAAATACTAAGCTAAAATCCGAAGCGGGAGATATTACGGATAACTTGTGGATAGACGTTTTTCCCGTTGACGGCTATCCTGCGGACTATAAAAAGGCTTTAAAGTTCTGGAAGAAGGTCCATAAATACCATAGAATAATTCTCTACAATTATAACGATGGCAGTAGAAAAAGAGGACTTAAAAAGATAGCGGTAAAGCTGTTTTCGGTATATGCAAAGACGTACGGCGTTTCCAAAGCAATTAAAAAATTGGACAGGCTTAAAGAAAAATACCCCTATCTCGGCGCAGAGTGCGTAGGACCCGTTATGTGGTCTTCTTTCGGGGTAAAAATGCGTATGCCCCCCGACACCTATGAAAACTATAATTCAATGGAGTTCGAGGGTCATTCCTTCTCAGTAATAGAAAATTGGGAGAGGTATCTTAAACAAACTTACGGCGACTATATGAAGTTGCCGCCGAAAGACAAGCAGGTTACGCACGGAATAAAATCATATAAAATTGAGAATTAAGCCCGTACCCGTTTCGGAGATTACCGCCTTTATAAATCAACAAAAATGAGAAACAAACTCAGCAAAATTATAAAACCGCTCGCGGCAATAATTTTTACGGCGGCATTGTGCTTTTCGGTCTGCGGTTGCGGTTCCGATAAATATAGCGCAACCTTTGTATATTCTCAGTTCGCAAGTCAGCTTGACAGTGATGCTGACGAAGCTTTTTTGTTTTTTACCGACCCTCATCTTATGGAGAAGGAGAACGTTATAGAACGCGACTACGTAAAGGGGAAGTTGAAATATATAAAAGGATTTTACGAGCGCTTACCTTTGGATTTTATAGTCTGCGGCGGTGATTGGTACGACGGTGAAGCGGAAGCTGACGTCGCTAAGGAAAAGTTGAAATTCGCCGCCGATTATATGTACGACAATTTTGACAGATACTACCCCGTAGTCGGCAACCACGACACCAATTATCAAGGTGAATATTATCTGGGTGCTGATAGGTTAACAACCGATGAGATAGCGCAGTCGGCGTGCTATGAACAGGGTAAGACGTATTACGACTTCAACGGCAGAAATACGCACTTTTACGTTTTCGATAGCGGTTCGGACTGGGATAATTGGAAAATGACCGAGGAATGGATCGAGCAGATAGAATGGTTTGCCGAAAAGGTGAAAGAAGACGAAGGCAACGTGGCTATCATCGTTCATATGTACTATTTTCTCGGAGAAAGAGTAGGTACTCTGAGCAAGGAATTGGTTAAGATTTGTCAGGCGTTTAATACGCGTACAACGTACGAATTCAAAGAAAAGAACTATGATTATTCGGAGTGCCAAGGTAAAGTCAGATTTATTCTTGCGGGACATATGCACGAAGATTTTACCACTATAGCGGAAAATACGATCAATTTACCCGTAATCGGAACGTGCAATCTTCTGAAAGGCGGGAAGGTCAATTTCGATCTGGTAAACGTCAACTATTCGGAAGGTACTATAAAGCTAATAAGAGTAGGTAACGGAGAAAACAGAGTGGTTGCTCTCGCCGACTGAACAAAGCGGTCAAATAAATAAAAATCGACTAAGACAGGAATTCTAATGTTCCTGTCTTTTTTACTCTTACAAATCAACTCATAATTCGACAAATTTAAACATATATTATCCACATAGGGGTGACGTTATGTTGGATATTCATATGCGCATACTTGAAGAGGGCGAATACATAGTAAACACGGGAAGCACCGTGCGCGCCGCGGCGGAGCACTTCGGTATTTCGAAGTCCAGCGTACATAAGGACGTGACCGAGCGTCTCGCGGAAATCGACAAAGGCTTATATGAAGAGGTCAGACAGGTGCTTGACAAAAATCTGTCCGAACGCCACATAAGGGGCGGTCTGGCGACCAGACATAAGTACCTTACTCTGTCGGAGCGCAGGGCAAAATAGCCAAAATTTTCATTAAATTTACACGCATTATATAATTGAAAAATTAATTGATACATGTTATAATGCTAAAAGGTAAAAAAATGTCAAGGCTTTTGGGAATAGACGTCGGTTCGACGACCGTCAAGGTAGTCGCAATAGACGAAGAGGGAAAAATTTTATATAAATCCTACGTGCGCCACTTCGCGCAGGTCAAGGAGACGGTGCTTTCGGAGCTTGAAAACGTACTTTCAAAGTTTCCGGGGCAGTACTCTGCTTCGATTACGGGAAGTGCGGGACTGGGACTTTCACAGCGTAGCGGACTTGCCTTCGTTCAAGAGGTTCAGGCCGCGTTTACCGCTATACGCAAGTATTATCCCGACGTTGACGCGGCGGTAGAGCTCGGCGGCGAGGACGCGAAAATAATCTTCGTTACGGGCGGCACAGAACAGCGTATGAACGGAAGCTGTGCGGGCGGTACGGGCGCTTTCATCGACCAGATGGCGACCCTTTTAAACGTCACCGTGCAGGAAATGGACAAGCTTTCGATGCAAGCTGAGAGGGTATATTCCATAGCTTCGCGTTGCGGCGTGTTCGCAAAGTCGGACATTCAGCCCCTATTAAATCAGGGCGCAAGCAAAGCGGACATTTCCGCTTCGATTTTCCAGGCGGTAGTGGATCAGACCGTCTCGGGTCTTGCGCAGGGCAGAAGAATAAAGGGCAAGGTTCTTTTCTTAGGCGGTCCCTTACATTTCCTCGAAGGGCTTAAAAAAGCGTTTAAAACTACTTTGAAGCTCTCGGACGAAAATGCGGTTTTCCCCGACGATGCACCGGCGTTTATGGCAATAGGCGCGGCACTTCACTCGACTTTGGTTCGTCCCGAAAATCTGAAAGATATAATAGAGCGCGTAAAGGCGGCGAAGGGCAGTGACGAGATAGTCACGGGCGAGCCCTTATTTGCGAGCAAAGAGGAGTACACGGAGTTCGTTGCACGCCACCGTGCAACCGACTTGCAGTTCTGCGATATTAAAAACTATGAGGGCGGAGCTTACCTCGGCATAGACAGCGGTTCAACGACTACCAAACTGATATTGATTACTCCCGACAGCCGCATACTCTATTCGCACTATCAGTCCAACAACGGACAACCCCTCGACATAGTAATAGAACGTCTTAAAGAAATTTTCAAAATTTCGGAAGGCAGAATAAAAATACTCGGAAGCGCGGTAACGGGCTACGGCGAGGACTTGATAAAGTCCGCAATTAAAGCCGATTTCGGCATAGTCGAGACGGTCGCGCATTTCAAGGCGGCACTCCATTTCAACCCCGACGTCGACTTTATTATAGACATCGGCGGACAGGATATTAAATGCTTTAAGATAAAGAATGGCGCGATAGACTCGATAATGTTAAACGAAGCGTGTTCTTCGGGTTGCGGTTCGTTCATTCAGACCTTTGCGAGAGCAATGGGTATGGAAATAGACAAGTTCTCGCAGTGCGGCTTGTATGCAAAGCACCCCGTAGAGCTCGGTTCACGCTGTACGGTATTTATGAACAGCGCGGTAAAACAGGCACAGAAAGAGGGCGCAACAGTCGACGACATTTCGGCGGGACTGTCCTCATCGATAGTCAAAAATGCCATTTATAAGGTTATCCGCGCGCAGAGTGCGGACGAGCTCGGCGACAACATAGTAGTGCAGGGCGGCACGTTCTTGAACGACGCGGTGCTCCGTTCGTTCGAAAAGGAGACGGGTAAAAAGGTAATACGCCCCGGTATTGCGGGTCTTATGGGCGCGTTCGGCGCGGCTCTGTACGCAAAAGAAAATATTAGCGGCGACAGTACTACGATGGACGAAAAGGAGCTTGCGGATTTTTCCTACGTTTCGAAATCCACCAACTGTCACGGCTGTACGTCCAATTGCAGTGTAAATATAATAACCTTCGGTGATAACCGCCGCTACATATCGGGCAACAAGTGTGAGAGGGGCGCAGGATTAAAGCCCGCGTCAACCGACCTCGACATTTACGCTTATAAGCAGGACAGGCTTTTAGATTACGTAAACGACGTAAAGAACGCAAAAGCGAAGGTGGGGATACCTTTACAGCTCGTAATGTACGAACAGCTTCCTCTTTGGACGGGCTTTTTCGAGTTCCTCGGGTTCGAGGTGGTATTAAGCGATAAGTCTTCGCGTCAGCTCTATTTCCTCGGTCAGCACACGGTTGCAAGTGATACCGCGTGTTATCCCGCCAAGCTTATGCACGGGCATATAGAGAGCCTTTTGGACAAGGGCGTCGACTTCATTTTCCTGCCCTGCGAAAGCTATAATTTGGACGAGCATTGTTCGGTAAATCATTATAACTGCCCTATCGTCGCATATTATTCGGAGCTTTTGAAAGCAAACAACGAAAGGCTGACCGACGACAATTTCATAATGCCTTATCTCGACCTTAATTCGACCGACAGTGCGGTAAACTCTCTGTATAACGCGCTTGCTCGCTTCAAGATAAAAAAGAAGCAGATTGCAAAGGCGTTGAAAGAGGGCTTTAAGCGGCTCGATTATTACCATTCCGACGTCCGCGAACGCGCCGATTATATAATAGAGAAAGCGCAGAAAGAGGGTAAACAGATAATAGTGCTTGCGGGCAGACCCTATCATTTAGACGCGGAAATCAATCACGGAATAAATAAACTTTTAACCTCTTTGAATATCGCGGTCTTATCCGAGGACGCAGTGTTTGACAAGGCGGAGGAGGTAAAGGTAAACGTTCTCAATCAGTGGACTTATCACGCCCGTCTTTACAGAGCGGCGCAGTACTGTTGCGAGCACGAAAACTTCAACCTCGTTCAGCTTGTTTCATTCGGGTGCGGCATCGACGCGATAACAACCGACGAGGTGCGCACGATTATGGAAAAGAACGGAAAGCTGTACACGCAGATAAAGATAGACGAAATAAACAACCTCGGCGTAGTAAAAATCAGACTGAGGAGTATGCTTGCCGCAATAGAAGAGGGTAAGCGCAGACAGAGTAATAGCTAAACTATGGAAGAGAGAAAGACGGTAGACTACACCGAAAACTATCCCAAATGGAAAGACGAGTATAAAAAGACGCACAAGATACTCATCCCAGATATGCTCCCGTGGCACTTTATGCTTATAGAGCGCATATTGAGGCAGGAAGGGTACGACGTCGAGATACTCAAAAATTCCTCCCGCGCGGTCATAGACGAGGGTTTGAAGCACGTTCACAACGACACGTGTTATCCCTGTCTGTGCGTGACGGGACAGTACATCGATGCCTTAAAGTCGGGAAAGTACGATTTGGAGCATACCGCCGTTCTCATAACCCAGTCGGGAGGCGGTTGCAGAGCGTCAAACTACGTTCCGCTTATCCGCAGAGCTTTAAAGGCTGAATTTCCAAAAGTACCCGTCATATCCTTTAATTTCAACGGACTTGAAAAGGATTCGTCTATACATATAGGCGTAAGCGGCGTATTAAAAATCGTCTACGCTATTTTCTACGGCGATACAATAATGTGGTGTTACAATCAGACCAAGCCGTACGAAAAGGAAAAGGGCATAACCGACAGGGTGCGCGACGAGCTTATAAACTCGATAGCGGAAACCTTCAAGTCGGGAAAATATAAGAAATTCAAGCGCATAAATAAAGATATAATTTCGGCGTTTGCTTCGATAGAGCGCCGCAAAGAGGACAAGGTTAAGGTGGGTATAGTCGGCGAAATTTACGTCAAGTACGCATACCTCGGAAACAACGACCTTGAAAAATTTCTCTTATCCGAGGACTGCGAACCCGTAGTTCCCGCCCTTATGGACTTCGTGCTGTACTGTATAGTAAACAACGTAAACGACGGCTATTTCTATAACAGAAAGGGCGTTTTTTGGTTCGGTAATAAGGTAATCTATAAAATGCTTTTAAAGAAGCAGAACGCGATTAGAAAGCTGTTTGAAGAGGAGGGCTCGTTCGAGCCTATTCACGGCTTCGAGCATTTAAGGAAATGCGGCGACAAGGTTCTCAACCAGGGCGTAAAGATGGGCGAAGGCTGGCTGATAGGCGCGGAGATGGCGGCTCTTGCGGAAACGGGAGTACCGAATATCGTCTGCGCACAGCCTTTTGGGTGTCTTCCCAACCACGTAGCGGGTAAGGGCGTCATAAGAACGCTTAAAGGCTTCTACGCCGACGAGAACGTGGTGGCGGTGGACTACGACCCGTCCGCAACCAAGGTAAACCAGGAAAACCGTATAAAGCTTATGCTTGCAACGGCAAGGGAAAATTTAAAAAAGTAAAATAATGAATGATTAAAGCCGCGCGGCAAGATTGCCGCGCGGCTTTTCTTTTTGTTATGTGTAATTAATGACTGTATCTATTTTGCTTTACGTTTTCCATAGAGGTTCTTGCTTTTCTTGCAACGTCCTCTGCGGTAAAGCCGAAGTAAGCGAAAAGCTGTTTAGCGGGACCGGACACGCCGAAGCCCGTCATCGTAACGAGCTCGCCGTAGTCGCGGCAGTACTTGTACCAGGCGTAGTGGCTTGCCGCCTCGACGCAAACGCGTGCCTTGACCGACTTGGGAATAACGCTGTCCTTGTATTCTTCGCTCTGCTTTTCGAAAATTTCCATACAGGGGAGGGAAACAACTCTCGCCTTTATGCCCTCGTCCGCAAGTATCTTCTGCGCGCCCATACAACATTCGATTTCCGAACCCGTACCGATTAAAAGCACGTCGGGGTCGCCGAAGCAATCGGAGAGGATATATCCGCCCTTTAACGCGTCCTTACCCGAATTTTCGTAAGCGGGAAGGTTCTGTCTGGTTTCGACTATTACCGTGGGGTTATGAGAGGTGAACGCCGAAACGAACGCCGCGGCGGTCTCCTTGCCGTCGCAGGGACGGAATACGTTTACGTTGGGTATGGAACGTACCATAATAAGCTGTTCCATAGGCTGGTGGGTGGGACCGTCCTCGCCTACGCCGATAGAGTCGTGCGTCATAACGTACACGACGGGCAACTTCATAAGTCCGCTCATTCTCATACCGGGCTTCATATAATCCGCGAACGAGAAGAACGTCGAGCATACCGCTTTAAGTCCGCCGTGGAGCTGAATACCGTTGCAGATTGCGCTCATCGCGTGCTCGCGTATGCCGAAATGAATGTTGCAACCTTCTCTGTGTTCGGGCGAGAAATAGTTACTGCCCTTAATCTCCGTCTTGGTGGAAGGAGCGAGGTCGGCGGAGCCGCTCATGACGTTGGGCATATTCTTAGCGATTGCATTAAGTATTTTACCGCCGCAGCTTCTCGTAGCTTCGGGGGTGTTGAAATCGTAGAGGTTGGGAATGGACTGGAAGTCGGGTTCGCCTAACATAAACTGCTTGTACTGAGCCGCGAGCAGGGGATAAGCCTGTTCGTATCTTGAGAACATTGCCTTCCAGCGCTCTTCGTTGTTGCTTCTCTCTTCCGCGATTGCAAGGCAGTGTTCCTTTACGTCCTCGGGAGCCTCGAAAACAGGCTGGGTCCAGCCGAGGTTCTCTTTAAGTTTAGCGACGTTCTGCTCACCGAGAGGCGCGCCGTGACAGTCCGCGCTTCCCGCAAGGGGAGAGCCGTAACCTATCGTAGTCTTGCAAATAATTACGGAGGGTCTCGTAAGGTCGCTCTTCGCGCGCTCTATCGCCGTCTTTAAAGCGTTTAAATTATTGGCGTCGTTTACGCGGATAACCTGCCAGCCCTGCGCCATAAAGCGCGTTGCGGCGTCCTCGGAGAAGGTCGTCTTCATATCGCCTTCTATGGTGACGTCGTTGTTATCGTAGAGAAGGATGAGTTTACCGAGTTTCTGGTTGCCAGCAAACGAGCAAGCTTCGTAGCCGATACCCTCTTCGAGGCAACCGTCACCTGTTAATACGTATGTAAAGTGGTCAACGACGGGATAGCCGGGTCTGTTGAAAAGAGCGGCGAGGTGTTCCTCGGCAACCGCAAAGCCTACCGCGTTTGCAAGTCCCTGACCGAGGGGACCCGTCGAGGTTTCGACGCCGTCGGTCTTGCCGTATTCGGGGTGACCGGGGGTGATAGAACCGAGCTGACGGAAGCTCTCTATATCGTCTTTGCTGATATTGTAACCGAAAAGGTGCAGGAGGGAGTATAAGAGCATCGAGCCGTGTCCCGCCGAAAGAATAAACCTGTCGCGGTTATCCCACTTGGGATTTTTATAGCTGAACGAGAGGAAGTCTGCGAACAACTCATAACCGATGGGCGCCGCGCCGAGACATATCCCGGGGTGACCGGACTTTGCTTTCTCTATGGCTTCTGCCGAGAGTACTCTGATCGTGTCAACGCTTTTCTGCTGAACTGACATAATTTTTCTCCTTTTATTTTAAGTATGATTTATTCGGGAAAGTACGGGCTTTTCCGCCTTAACTTTTCCTTCTTATGAAATTTCTGAGATTGGTAACGTCGAGGAAGGGGTACTTGTCGAGTATATAGAATAAATCCTTCGCCATTTTCAGGTTTCCGCCTTCTGCGTTGCTTGCAAAATTAATGGGGAGCACGGGGTCGTGAACGCTCAGTCTTACAAGCGTCCAGCCGTCGCCGTAGCCGTTAGCGTAATTAAGTCTTACGCCCTCGTAGCAGTTCTGCGAAACCCAGACGTTTTTATCGAATTGGGCAAAGTGTTTAAGCTCTGTCATAACACGCTGTCCTTCAAGTCTGAAATTGACCGAATTTTCGTTGAAGCTTACGCGTACTTCGTTCTCCTCGACGGGAAGATTTAAAGTCGAAATAAGGTCGGAAAGCTTTTCGCGCTTTTGCGACTGCGCCGCGTATGCGACTAAAAGCTTGCATACGAGATACGCGCCGTCGTCAAGGAAATAGTTATCGAGGAAAGCGGCGTGACCGCTCGTCTCTATGGCGAGGGGACAGTATTCGCCCTCCGCGTTTCTGCGTTTAGCTTCGTTAATTACGTTCTTGTATCCGCGCTTAAAGCGAACGTGCTTGCCGCCGTAGCTCTCGATAAAATCGGTAAGACCGTCGCAGGTTACGCTGTCGGTGACGATGGTTGCCTGTTTCTCCGAAAGAATGGTAGTGGCGGTAAGGGCAATGAGACTGTCTCTGTTGATAGGTCTGCCGTTACCGTCGACCAAAGCCGCTCTGTCAACGTCGGTGTCGAAGATTATGCCGAGGTCGGCGCGCGAAGCGAGTACGACTTCCGAGAGAGCGCGTATAGCTTCGGGATTTTCGGGATTGGGAGCGTGGGCGGGGAAATTGCCGTCGGGCTCTAAATTAATACTGCCGTCGGTTATTGCGCCGAGTTGCTGTAAAACTCTCTTTGCGAAGAAGCCGCCGACGCCGTTGCTTGCGTCGACTATTATGCGCTTACCGAAGAGGGGCGCCGTCTTACCCGTAGCGCTTCTTACAAGAGTTACGAGTTTTCTTATATACTCGTCCATAAAAGGACGGTCCTCGCTGCTTCCGCTTGCGGCGGGAAGCTTTTGGCTCTTCTCCGCCATCTGAAGTATTTCGGTTATGTCCGAGCCTTCAAGTCCGCCTTCGGGAGTAAAGAATTTAAGTCCGTTTCTCTCGTAGGGAAGATGCGAAGCCGTAATCATAATCGAAGCGTCGCAGTTCCAACCCTCTTCTTTTAAGAGAAGGAACATCGAAGGAGTGGTGGACATTCCGCAGTTGATTATCTTGCAACCGCAGGAAATTGCCGTCTGCTGGATAGCCTGTAAAATCGCGGGACACGAAAGGCGGACGTCGTAACCTACCGCAACGGTAAGTTCCTGCTTGCCGCATTTTTCCGAAAGCCATTTAAAAAACGCCCCCGAAATGTCGTACACCGCTTCGATGGTCAAAGTGATGTCCGTATCTGCCGTCTGGATTGCAACGCCGCGAATATCGCTGCCGCTTTTAAGAGCCGAATAAGATTTAGTCTTCATAGTAACAACATTATACAATAAGTAATTTTTAATTACAAGTATTTACACGCAATCGCTTTAAAATTTTACGAGCCATAATTTTGGTATAATGTGCCGTTAAATACTTTATTTTTGAAAAGCGTTATGATATAATTTTTGTTAAATAAACGTTTAGCGGCTTTTACGCCGCGGAAAGGATTATTTATGGCAAAGGACAATTTCGTTGAAAATATAGCCGACATCGAAACCGATTTCGCGCAGTGGTACACCGACGTGGTAAAAAAGACCCAGCTCGTAGACTACGGACCCGTAAAGGGAACGATGGTCATTCGCCCTTACGGCTATGCCGTATGGGAGAACATACAGCACGAAATGGACGCAAGGTTCAAGGCGACGGGTCACAGCAACGCGTATTTCCCTATGCTCATACCTATGAGCTTTTTCACCAAGGAGGCGGAGCACGTCGAAGGGTTTGCGCCCGAAGTCGCGGTGGTAACGCACGCAGGCGGCGAGGAACTTGCCGAACCTCTTGCAATCCGCCCCACCTCGGAGACGATAATCGGCAATATGTACTCGAAGTGGCTCCAATCTTACCGCGATTTGCCAATTTTAATCAATCAGTGGGCAAACGTTATGAGATGGGAAAAGACCACACGTCCTTTTTTGAGAACCTCTGAATTTTTATGGCAGGAGGGTCATACCTGCCACGCAAGCGAAGAAGAGGCTATGGAAGAGACGATGAAAATGCTGGCGGTCTATAAAGAGTTTGCCGAAAACGTTCTCGCCATACCCGTAATATGCGGCAGAAAGACCGAAAAGGAAAAGTTCGCGGGCGCCGTTGCAACCTTCGGTATGGAGGCGATGATGAAGGACGGAAAGTCGCTTCAGTCGGGAACGTCGCATTACCTCGGACAGAACTTTTCAAAGGCGTTCGACATAAAGTTTTTGGATAAAGACGGCGTCCAGAAATACGCCTACACTACGAGCTGGGGCACCTCGACCCGTATGATAGGCGCGGTAATAATGGCTCACGGCGACGCGAGGGGGCTCGTGCTTCCTCCCAAGGTTGCTCCCTATCAGGCTGTAATAATTCCCATAGCCGCGAAAAAGGGCGGCGTTACCGAGGCTTGCCGCGATTTGAAAGACAAACTCGAAAAGGCGGGCGTGCGCGTCATAATCGACGAGAGCGACAACTCCACGGGTTGGAAATTCAACGAGTGGGAGATGCGCGGAGTTCCCGTAAGAATAGAGGTAGGTCCCCGCGATTTGGAGGCGGGAAAAATAATGCTGTTCAGACGCGACACTCTTGAAAAGAGTGAGTGCGCGTTAGACGGCGCGATTGACGGCGTGATTTCGCTTCTTACTACCGTACAGCGAGATATGCTTGAAAGCGCAAGAGCGCGCCGCGACGAGAGAATAGTAAACGCAAACGACTTAGACGGCATATTAAGCGGTGTCGAGGGCGGAAATTTCGTCAAGGCAGGCTGGTGCGGTTGCCGCGAATGCGAGGACAAAATCAAAGAAAAAACCGCCGCTTCGGCAAGAGTTATCTGCGAGGAGCTTCAACACGAAATCTGCGCGGTGTGCGGTAAGCCCGCAAAGCACTCGGTTTATTTTGCGAGAGCGTATTAAACGAATAAATATTCCGGAGGTCTAACGGTGAAATTTTGTGTTCATTGCGGAAAGGAGTGTCTGGACGACGCCATAATCTGCCCCGCCTGCGGTTGTAGCGTGCAATATGAAAACAATAGGGCAAACACAAATCAAAGGCAAAACGTTCCGCCCGTCAATTCGGCGGCCGATAAATGCTCCGTTTTGAGCATACTCGGCTTCGTATTTGCTTTTTTAAATTCTATCGCGGGGCTTGTGCTCAGCATAGTTGCATTCCACGAAGCGAAGAAAAAAACGGGCAGTGTAAAGTCCGCGAAATTAGCTTTGGCAGGTATAATAATCTCATCGGTAATAATCGGGATTGTTGTTTTATCCGCGATAGCAATATGCGTATTTTACATAGGCTTAATTGCCAGCCTGCTTGGTTTTCTTGCGCTTTTTTCAGCTTTTTAGAGAGTTAAGTTTTAAGACGAAAAGTTGTCCCCGACAACCGTAAGACGGTCGTCGGGGATTTTTTTACTATTTTGCCGTCCGCCGTTGCAAAATTATGCGCAGGGTGTTATAATAATACCATATAGCTTTATGGACGTAATAAGAGAAAAACTCAAACTTCTGCCCGACAGTCCGGGCGTATATATAATGCTCGATAAGTACGGCAACGTAATTTACGTCGGCAAAGCGCGCGTACTCAAAAACAGGGTGCGCCAGTATTTCCATAATTCGCCGAAGCCCGAAAAGGTTATGAAAATGGTGACTAACGTCGCCGATTTCAACTATATTATAACCGCTACCGAGATAGACGCGCTTGCGCTTGAAAACAATCTTATTAAGAAGTACAAGCCCAAGTACAATATACTTTTAAAGGACGATAAAACTTATCCGTATATCAAAGTCGATATGCGGCAGGAGTTTCCCAATTTTACGGTCACGAGAAAGATAAGAAAGGACGGTTGCAAGTACTTCGGTCCGTTTATGGGCGGCATAAGCTACCGCGACGTTTTGGAGTGCTGTCAACTTTTATTTTCGGTTCGCCTTTGCACGACGGCGATAGGCGTAAAACCCAAGAGGGAGTGCCTCAACTATCACATAGGCAAGTGCCTCGCGCCCTGCGCTCATAAGGTAACGAAAGAGCAGTATTCAGAGAGCGTGAAAAACGCACTCAATTTCCTTGAAGGCAACTATGCGGGCGCAAGAGAAATTCTTACTGAAAAGATGCTCGCCGCGGCGGAGAACGAGGCGTTCGAGCTGGCTCTCGATTACAAAGAAAAACTGTCGATGCTCTCCAAGCTCGAAGCCAAGAGAATTACTTCGATAAACAAGCCGATAGACGCTGATATCGTTGCGTATGCGGGTAACGGACTGTATTCGGCGGTCAACCTTTTAATAACCCGAAAAGGCATAATGCAGGGCGGTACTTCGTTTGCGTTAGACGACGCGCACGGAGACGACGCCGAGGCTCTGACTTCGTTTATAACGCAGTACTACACGGTACACGAACCGCCCCCCGAAATTATTGCGGAGAGCTATTGCGAGAAGGAAGTTTTGGAGCAGTTTTTTAAAGAGAAACTCTTTAAAAACGTTACTGTCACGCTTGCAAAGCAGGGTATTAAAGCCCGCCTTCTGGAAATGGCGAAGGCCAATGCGGAGGACTACCTCGAAAAGTCGGTGGACAGAATAAAGCACAAGGACGATATGACCGTCAACGCCTGCAAAAAATTGCAGGAAAAACTGGGGCTCAGCCGCTATCCGAGGCGTATGGAGTGTTACGATATTTCCGACGTTTCGGGCGTGGACAAGGTCGGCTCGATGGTTGTGTTTATAGACGGCGAGGCGGAAAAGAATTCCTACCGCCGTTTCAGAATAAAGACGGTTGAGGGCGCGGACGACTTCGCTTCGCTTAAAGAAGTGCTGTCAAGAAGACTTGCAAAGCTCGGCACCGAGGAAGAGGACAGGTTCCCCAAGCCCGACCTTATAGTTATAGACGGAGGCAAGGGACAGCTCTCTTCGGTAAAGCTCATATTCGACGAACTCAAAGTCGAGGACATAGACCTCATATCCATTGCCAAGCAGGAAGAGGAAATTTTTACTCTGAACTCTTCCGAAAGTATAAAAATTCCGAGAAGCGATTATTCTCTTCAACTCGTACAGCGCATCCGCGACGAGGCGCACAGATTTGCGGTAACCTATTTTAGAAACCTGCACTCCAAAAACAGTTTGTCGAGTATTCTCGACGGCATAGACGGAGTCGGTAAGCAGAAAAAAATCGCACTTATGAAGAAGTTCTCGAACATAGAAAAGATTATGACCGCCAGTTTAAACGAGCTTGCCGAGTGCGAGGGAATAGGACCCGTTCTCGCCGCGAAAATACAGGCGTATCTCAAAGAAAACTTATGAAGAAATTGAATTGCAGACTGATAGTTTCGGACTTCGACGGAACACTCGCAAATTCGCAAAACCAAATAAATCCCGAGGTTTTGGATGCAATATACCGCTACGAACGCGACGGCGGAATTTTCGCCGTATGCACGGGTCGAATATTAGGCGCGATAATTTACAGACTGCGCGAGCTGAATTTGAAAGGACTTGTCGTAGCGGGGCAGGGTTCGGTAATCGCCGATATAGATAGCGGCAAGATTGTAAAGGATACTTGCTTTACGCGCAGTCAGGCGGCTGAAATATGCGAGGGCTTGGAGAGCCTTGGAATTAACGTTCAGGCGTATGGCAACTACGACTTTTACAGCGACCTGCCCGCAGACGACAAGTATCTCAATCTGTACGAAAGCATTATAGGCGTTAAGGCTTTACATAGCGAAAAAAAGCTGTCGGATTTTCTTAAAAGCTCCGATTTCAGATGCAGTAAATTCGCCACTCTTTGCGCACCCGCCGACAGGGAAGAACTATACGCAAAAATCTCAAAAATGCTCGGGGACAGGTACGACGTCACTTGCAGTGCGAACGTTTTAATCGAGGTCTCCCAATACGGCGAGACAAAGGGCGCGGCGCTCAAATTTCTTGCCGACTATTACGGCGTTCCGATGGATAAAACCTGCGCAGTAGGCGACAATTTAAACGACTTGAGTATGCTCGAAACCGCAGGCTGCGGCGTGGCGGTGGGCAACGCGTCAAACGAACTGAAAAAGAAAGTAAAGCTTATAACCGTCACCAACGACGAGGGTGCCGTTGCGAAAGTCATAGAGGAATACGGATATAAAAATGACTGAAATACTTGCGCCGGCAGGCGACGAAAAAAGCGCGTACGCCGCAATAAATTCTGGAGCGGACGCGGTATATCTCGGACTTACCGCCTTTTCCGCGAGGAGCAGTGCGGAAAATTTCGGGTTCGAAGCGCTTGAAAAACTCATCTCTTTCGCACACCTTTTCGGTGTAAAAATTTACGTTGCGATGAATACTCTCGTCAAGGACGGAGAGCTGAAATCATTTGTCGAAAACGCAGTCAAGGTTCACAACTTAGGCGCGGACGCGCTCATAATACAGGACATTTATCTCGGCGCGTATCTCAAAGAGAATTACCCCGAAATTTGTCTGCACCTTTCCACGCAGGCGGGAGTATGCAACGCGTACGGCGCGAGGTATGCAAAGGACTTGGGCTTTTCCCGCGTGATACTTGCCCGCGAAACGCCTTTAAAGGATATTGCGGAAATCGCAAAAATCATAGAGACCGAGGTGTTCGTTCAAGGCGCACTCTGCACCTGTTTTTCGGGGCAGTGCTATCTGTCGTCCTTTGCGGGCGGCAACTCGGGCAACCGCGGAAAATGCAAACAGCCCTGCCGCAAAAAATACTCGATAGACAGGGACGGCTATAAAGATTATGCGTACCGTCTTTCGCTTGCCGATTTGTCGGTGGGAGAGGATATAAAAGCGCTCAAAGATGCGGGGGTAACCTCGTTTAAAATCGAGGGCAGAATGAGACGACCCGAGTACGTTTCCGCGGCGGTGGGATACTATAAAAAGATACTCTCGGGCGGCAACTCGGTTAAAGAGTTAAGCGCATTGAAGCGCACCTATAACAGAGGTAATTATACGAAAGGTCTTGCCTTCGGGCAGGATAAGAGCTTTATCTCCTCCGCCGTGCAGGGACACATAGGCGAGTTCGTCGGCGCGGTCTCGGTCGTAAATTCCAAGTATTTCTGCCGAACCGACAAGCCCTGCGGAGAGGGTGACGGCTTTAAAATTCTGCGCGAAGGAACAGAGCTCTGCGGCGCGGTTTACGGCGGGGTAGCCAAGGGCGGATTTTATATCAAAAGCTCTACAAGGCTTAAAAACGGCGACAAGGTTTTTATAACAACCGACGCCCGCACAAACAAGCTTTTGCTCGAAAAAAAGCGTCTGTTCGAAGTGACCGTTTCCGCAGATTTTGCGGTCGGCGCACCGCCCAAAGTGACGGTAAACGGAATTGAATTTATTGCCGATTTTACCGCCGAAGAGGCGAGCGGCAGACCAATGAGCGAACAGGACTTTAAGACCTGTTTCGATAAGGTCGACAAATACCCGTTTTCGGTAACCTACGAAAAAATAAATACGGGGCGTAACGCGTTCGTTCCCGTCTCGCTTCTGAATGCGTTCAGACGCAAGGCTTACGCGGACTTTTACGAGCGGCTTACAAAAAACAACAACAAAATAATAGAAAAAATTTTACTCCTTCCCGAAGCGCCCGAAGCGGCTGTAAACAATAACAAAACTTGCGTTATTGCACGCAGTTTAAAGGGCGTAAAAGCCGACCTCGGCGTACTTAAGCCCGACGACTATTTTGCTGATTTGCAAAGCTTGGTCGAAGGTTTCAACGGCGTAAAACTTCTGTATTTGCCTCCCTTTATCACGGGTGACGAAATTAAAAGGCTGAAACCCGTAATAAGCCGTTTCGACGGCATATATAGCGGCGGGTACTACGCAATACCCCTTGCAAAAGAGCTGAATAAAAAAGTGTTCGCGGGCACGGGCTTCAATATATTCAACTATATCTCGCTTGCAAAATGTACAGCCGATTATATCGCTCTTTCCAAGGAGCTGACGGTAAACGAGGCAAAGCCGCTCGCGCGAAACAACACCTTCTATCTGACGTGCGGCGCGGTACAGGTTATGGATTTAATTTACTGTCAGTTCGGCAGGTCGTGTAAAAACTGCGATATGCGCGCAAGCTACGTTTTAACCGACGAGAATAAGAGGGGGTTCAATCTCAGAAGATACAGGTTAGGCGAGTTCTGCCGCTTTGAAATTTTCAACTGCGCGGAACTCAATTTAAACAATAATTTTACCGGCGTTCTTTTAGAGCGCACGGCGACCTCAAACAATACTACGAAAGGACACGGCGAAAAGCCGGTTTTGTAAATGAACGAAGACAGCATTGTAAAACTCGAACTGAATAAAATACTCGCTCTGTGCGCGTCCTTTGCGGTTCTCAATTCCTCGAAAGATGCGATAATTTCGTTGAAGCCGACGGGCGAGTTAAAGGAAGTGCGTGCGCGGCTTGCGCTTACATCGGAGTGCGACAGACTGCTCTTTAAACTCGGCGTGGGCAAGGTGGAGTATTTCCCCGACGTTACCGATAACTTAATCCGCGCGTCAAAAGGCGCGGCGCTCTCGTGCGGGGAGCTTTTGGACGTCAACTGCCTTTTGCGTTCCGCGCGGTCTGCGTATCAATCTATATCGGGTGTCGACGACGGCGAAGTTTCGGGAATGAAGGAGCTTGCTTCAAAGCTGTACTTCGACGAAAATTTAGAAGAGGACATTCAAAGTAAAATTATCTCCTCCGAGCAGGTCAGCGACTATGCGAGCGACGCTCTGTTTTCAATTCGATCGAGGATAAAAAATCTCAACGAAAAAATAAGGGCGAGCCTTTCCGAGTACGCCTCGGGAAAGGATAAGGAGTACTTGCAGGAAGGTATCGTCACCATAAGAAACGACAGGTACGTAATACCCGTCAAAGCCGAATATAAAGGAAGGGTCAAAGGCTTCGTCCACGACCGTTCCCAGTCGGGCGCGACCTTCTTTATAGAGCCCGAATATATACTCAATCTCAACAACGAACTTATCGCTCTATCCATAGACGAAAAGGAAGAAGTCGAGCGCATATTAAAGGCGCTGTCGGCAAGGGTTGGCGCAATGCGCGAAAGACTTGAAGCGGACGCCGAAGTGCTCACGCAAATGGACACTTACTTTGCAAGAGCCGAGTACGGCTATTCGATAAAAGCGACTTGCCCGCAGGTAAATAAACGCGGATATATCGACATTATAAAAGGGCGTCACCCTCTTATAGACAAGGACAAAGTAGTGCCTGTTTCTGTACAGCTTGGCAAGGACTATACCTATTTACTTTTGAGCGGCGCGAACACGGGCGGCAAGACTGTAACTTTGAAAATGGTCGGACTTTTCTGTCTCATGGCGGAGTGCGGACTGTTTATTCCCGCGGCAAGCGGAAGCGAGGTCTGCGCCTTTTCCAAAGTCTTTTGCGACGTCGGCGACAGCCAGAGTATAGAGGAGAGTTTATCGACCTTTTCAAGCCATATGACCAACGTCGTTTCAATCTGCGAAGAAGCGGATAATGACAGCCTCGTGCTTATCGACGAGTTGGGCGGCGGTACCAATCCCGACGAGGGGCAGGCAATTGCAAAGGCGGTGTGCGAACACCTTATAAACGTCAATAGCCACGGCATAGTTACCACCCATTTTACGACTTTAAAGGAATTTGCATACTCGCTTAAAGGTATGGAAAATGCCGCGATGCAGTTCGACGGCGCAACCTTAAAGCCGCTGTATTCGATAAAGATAGGTCTTGCGGGCGCAAGCAACGCGCTCGCCATTTCGCGCAGATTGGGTATGCCTTCCGACATACTCGAAAAAGCCGAGGGATTCCTCTCCGACGAGGGTCGCGCCTACGACAATATTTTAAAGCGTGCCGAAGAGAGCCGCATCGCCGCAGACGAGGCGAGGGCGAGAGCTGAAAAGTCCGAGCGCGAATGGAGCGAGAAGAGCGAGGAGGTAAAGAAAAATCTCGCCGCTTTGGAGAAGGAGAGAAAGTCGCTTACCGTCTCCGCCCGCGCCGAAACGCGCAGAATAGTAAACGAGCGCACGGAACGTGCCGAGCAGCTTCTTACGGAGATTGAGGAAATCTTTAAAAAAGAGGAAATTTCGCAGTCCGATTTAATAAAGGCGCGTACGCTTAAAAATAAGCTTAAAGACGAGGCGTACCTTCTCGACGAGGAAAACATCCCTGTTACCTACGCGCCCGTCGAGCCCGACAAACTCAAAGTCGGACAGCAGGTTTTCGTCGAAAGCTTACAAAGTAACGGCACGGTATTATCTTACAATAAAAACAAGGGTGAGGCGGAAGTCCTCTGCGGAAACGTCAAAATGCACGTTAAAGCATCTCTGTTAAAGTACGCGCCGCAAGCCCCCCGTAACCAAATATCAAAGAAGACGGCGAAAAACGTAAAGGTAAATAAAAGGTTCGCGCCATCCGCGCCCGAGCTCGAAATTAACGTCATAGGTATGACCGTGGAAGAAGCTTTATACGAGGTTGAAAATTTCCTCGACAAAGCCATAACCGATAATTTAGAGCAGGTCAAAATAATTCACGGAATGGGTACGGGCAAGCTCCGTTCCGCCATAGCGCAGAGACTTAAAAGTCACAGGGGCGTAAAGGAGTACCGCCTCGGCGCGTACGGAGAGGGCGAAAGCGGAGTAACCATAGTCACGCTAAGATAATAAAATTAAACGCGGCGATTGTTTTTTACGGTCATTATAGGGAAATGCCTTCAATAAAATAGTAATAGTATTTTATTTTAAGGGGCAAACTGTTGAAAGGCAAAGTCGTATCGATTATAGTAAACGTGGCGCTGTGCGCCGTAATAGCTTGCGTGTGTCTCGTAGGGTTCGTCAAGGGAGAGGCGACCCAGGTCACTTCGGACGGTGAAAACGTCTATTACAAATCCGAAAAGGCAAACGGCGTAAGTTTGATGTTCAACGTCTATCAGAACACCGATAACGTGTATAAAATTTTGGATATTCTCGACGAACACTCCGCAAAGGCGACCTTTTTTCTCGGCGGTTGCTGGGCGGACGACAACGTCGACTGCGTACGCGAAATTCATAAGCGCGGACACGGAATAGGTTCCCATGGCTATTTCCATAAGGATCACTCGAAGATGAATTACGAGGAGAACCTCGCCGAAATCAGACCGTCGGTTAAATTTTTAAATGCGGTACTCGGCGAAGAGATTTCTCTGTTTGCGCCGCCCTCTGGCGCGTACTGCGATGCCACCGTTACCGCCGCCGCTTCGCTGAACCTCAAAACTATTATGTGGAGCAGGGACACGATAGACTGGCGCGACAAGGACGTTGCAACCATAACCAAACGCGCAACGCAAAACCTCGAAAGCGGCGAGTTTATTTTAATGCATCCTATGGAAGTCAGCGTAAAGGCGCTTCCCGAGATATTGAAATACATAGAGAAGAACGGCTTATCCGCAGTTACGGTATCCGCAAATATTGGAGAATAAGAGCCCTTCTTCTTGAAGAAACCGAGAGGAAATATATGGTACACTTTAAAAAGCTTGAAAACGGAGTAAGACTGATAGTTAAGGAAATGAGCGGACTTTTGTCCGTTTCAATGGGTATAATCGCGGGTACGGGCGCGTGCTATGAAACCGCCGAAGAGGACGGCATATCGCACTTTATCGAACATATGATGTTCAAGGGTACGGACAAGCGTACCGCTTTTCAGATATCCGATTCTATGGACGCAATCGGCGCTCAGGTAAACGCTTTTACGAGTAAGGATTTAACCTGTTATTATGCAAAGTCTACTTCCAATCACGCGGAGGAAGCTTTTGAAATTCTTTCTGACCTGTTTTTGAACAGTACCTTCCCCGACGATGAAATGGAGCGTGAAAAGGGAGTGGTTATCGAAGAAATTTCTATGAACGAGGACACCCCCGACGATTTGTGTCTCGACCTTCTTTCAAGGGCGTTTTTCGGCGAGGAGAACTACGGCAGAAACATACTCGGCACGAAGAGCAACGTCAAAGGCTTTACCAAAAATGATATAAAAGCTTACCTGTCCTCGCGCTACACTCCCGATAATATAGTCATTTCAATGGCGGGAAATATAAGCTTCGAGCTTGCCGAAAAGCTGGTAATCAAATATTTTTCGGAAATGCCGGCAAGAGAACTCGAACCGCGCCCCTTGAACGTCAGCTTAAAGTCTGGCAATTTATTCAAAAAGAAAGATATAGAGCAGGTGCATATCGCTATTGCATACCCTTCGTTCAAAAGGTACGAAAAGCTGTCCGACGCGACACAGATAATGAACGCCGTTTTGGGCGGCAGTATGTCGTCGCGGCTGTTCCAGACCGTGCGCGAAAAGCTCGGACTTGCATACACGGTCTATTCATATCTTTCGTCGTACGAGCAGTCGGGCGCGCTGACCGTCTACGCCGGAGTAAACGCCGAAAACTACCAAAAGTCGGTGGACGCTATTTACGAGTGTATCGAGGGCGTTAAAAAGAAAAATATTTCGAACGAGGAGTTCAGACGCGGCAAGGAACAGCTCACGGCTTCTTTGGTCTTTGCACAGGAAAATACCAGCTCGCAGATGCTCTTGTACGGCAAGGAGCTTATATACACGGGCAAAATCTATGATTTTGAAAGGCGTATGAACGAGCTCAACGCCGTGACTTTGGACGACGTCTACGAGGCGATTAAGTACAATTTCGACGATAAATATAAGGCGACCGCAGTCGTCGGCAACGTGGACAAGCCGATAAAATGAGCGGGCTTGTAAAGGGCTTCGAGCCGTTCTTCGACCGGGAAAGCAGGGTGCTTATTCTCGGCAGTTTTCCGTCGGTAAAGAGCCGCGAGCAGAGCTTTTACTACGGACACCCGCAAAACGCGTTCTGGCGGATACTGTCTACGTTTTTCGGCGAGGATAAGCCCTCGGACGTTGAGGAAAAGAAGGCGTTTTTATTGCGCAATAAAGTCGCGCTTTGGGATATTGTCACCGAGTGCGAAATAGTCGGCAGCCGCGATGAAACCATTAAAAATTATAAGGTGGCAAATTTGTCGGAAGTCTTGCAAAACTCGTCCGTTTCGTGTATAATTATAAACGGCGGACGGGCTTTTACTATTTTCGAAAAGCATTACGGCGGAATTGGTCTGCCTTATTTAAAACTACCTTCCACAAGCCCCGCCAACGCGAGAAGAAAAGACGATGAATGGTACGACGCTCTACGAAGAGCTTTTAAATGATTTGAATACATATTCGGAAGCCGAATACGCTCGGTTTCATTCAAGACTTTTGGGCGAGGGTGACTTCCGTGTTTTGGGAGTAAGAGTACCGACCTTGCGCAAGCTTGCCAAAAAATATTTCCCCTACTTCGACGAGGTCAAAACCTTCGCCGACGAGTATTACGAAGTAAAGTTTATCAAGCTCTCGGCTGCCGCGCTCCTTCCGTACGAAAGCTTTAAAGCGGAAGTAGAGGACTGCGTAGCCCTTATCGACAACTGGGCGTTGTGCGACTGCTTCTCGGCAAAGTGCATAAAGAGTAACAGGGAAGATTTTTTGAATTATATTCAAAAATTTATGGCGGACGGCAGGGAATTTTATCAGCGGTACGCACTCACGACTTTATTACAGTTTTACGTAGAGGAGCAGTATTTAGGCGTAATTTTCGACTTTGTCGAAAGAGCAAATACGGACTATTATTACGTCCATATGGCGGCGGCGTGGCTGATTGCCGAGGTGCTCGTAAAGCATTACGATAAAGGCGTGGAATTTTTGCAAAATACCGCAATCGGTAAAAAAACGGTAAACAAGGCGATAGTAAAAGCTTGTGAAAGCTTTAGAATTACAGACGATAAGAAAAATTATCTCAGAGGTTTAAAAAGATAATGGACATAGTTGCAAAGCTTACGGAAGAATTTCAGTTAAGAGGCGACCACGCAAACAACGTGGTAAACCTTTTGGACGAGGGCAACACGATACCCTTTATCGCCCGTTACCGCAAGGAGATGACGGGAGCGATAGACGATCAGGTTCTGCGTTCGTTTGCCGATAGGTACGAGTACTTAAAGAACCTCGAAAAGCGCAAGGCGGAGGTTGCGTCCGCAATAGAGGAGCAGGGTAAAATGACTGAGGAGATAGCTGATGCTATCTCGGCTTGCGTCACGATGACCGAAGTCGAGGACGTGTACCGCCCCTATAAGCAGAAGAAAAAGACGAGAGCCTCGGTTGCTATTGCAAAGGGCTTACAGCCTCTCGCCGACTTTATTTTAGCTCAGAACGGCGACCCTTACGTAGAGGCTGAAAAATACGTAAGCGAAGAAAAAGAGGTGGGAAGCGCCGCGGACGCTATTCAGGGCGCGAAGGATATAATAGCCGAAATAGTTTCCGATAACGCGGAACTTCGCAAAAAGCTCCGTTCTCTATTTGAAAACCACGGCGAGATACAGGTCAAACTCATAAAGGATGACGGCAAGGGCACTTACGATATGTACGCCGATCATTCCGAGCTTATTTCCGAAATCAAAAATCACAGAATACTCGCAATCAACCGCGGTGAAAAAGAGGAGTGTCTGCGCGTAAAAATCGCTTTTGACGCGGATATGGCAAAGCGCGTATGCGCCGTCAAATACGTAAAGAGCAAGGGTGCCTGCGCCGACCTTATTACGGAGGCGGTCAGCGACGGTTACGACAGACTTATACAGCCGTCGGTCGAGCGCGAGGTGCGCGCTATTATGACCGACAAAGCAAGCGAGCAGGCGATAAAGATGTTCGAGGTCAATCTTCGTCCCCTTTTGTTACAGCCCCCCGTAAAGGGCAAGGTAACTTTGGGCTTGGACCCCGGTTACCGCACCGGCTGTAAGGTGGCGGTAGTCGACGATACGGGCAAGGTTTTGGATACTTCGGTTATCTATCCCGTGCCCCCTCATAACAAAATAGATGAGAGCAAAAAGATAATAAAAGACTTGATTAAAAAGCACTCGGTGGACGTTATATCCATAGGCAACGGTACGGCGGGTAAGGAGACCGAAATATTCGTTGCCGAACTTCTGAAAGAAGTTGAACGCCCCGTTGCGTACGCAGTAGTCAGCGAGGCGGGCGCCAGCGTCTATTCGGCAAGCCCGATAGCCGTAGAGGAATTTCCCGATTACGACCTTACAAAGCGTTCGGCAATTTCCATTGCAAGAAGGTTGCAGGACCCTCTTGCCGAGCTTATCAAGATAGACCCCAAGTCCATAGGCGTCGGACAGTATCAGCACGATATGGATAAAAAGCGCCTTGACGCCGTTTTAGGCGGCGTTTTGGAGGACTGCGTAAACAGCGTCGGCGTCGACCTCAATACCGCAAGTGCGTATCTTTTGAAGTACGTCGCAGGTCTCAATATGGGCGTTGCAAAAAATATTGTTGCCTACCGCGAGGAAAACGGAAAATTCAAGGAGAGGCGTCAGCTTCTCAAAGTACCCAAGTTAGGTGCGAAGGCGTACGAGCAGTGCGCGGGCTTTTTGCGTATACCCGAAGGTAAAAACATATTCGACAATACGGCTGTACACCCCGAGAGCTATGAAAAAGCCGAAAAGCTTTTGGGTCTGTTCGGCTATACCGAAGACGACGTCAAAGACGGCAATATCAAAGATTTGCCGCAGAAGATTAAGGAGTTCGGCGAGAGTAAGGCGGCGGAGTACTGTTCGCTCGATAAAGCGACGATGAACGATATAGTTTCCGAGCTTTTAAAGCCCGGCAGGGACATAAGAGACAGTCTGCCCGCTCCCGTTCTCAGAAGAGATATTCTTACCATAGAGGACTTGTCCGTAGGTATGGTAGTGGAAGGCTCGGTAAGAAACGTCATAGATTTCGGCGCGTTTATCGACATAGGAGTACATCAGGACGGACTTGTTCACGTCTCGGAAATAACCGACAGATACATAAAGCATCCCTCGGACGTTCTCAAAGTCGGACAGAGAGTAAAGGCGGTAATAATAAACCTCGACGTCAAAAAGCAGAGAATAGGACTTTCTATAAAGCAGGTGAATAAAAAACAGGCATAGACGAAAATATCTCACTGATTGTTCTAAGTGAAAAACTCTGTATTATTAACGAGAAAACCTTTTTAAACCGATTTCACTTATGAAAAAACCATTTAATCTGCGATTGCCCGTACTATATGCGGCGTCGCTTGCGCTCGGAATTTTATATTCGGCAATACTCGCATATTTTGCCGCGGACGGAATTTTTCTTCTGATCCCCGCGGCAATTTTCATAACTGCGTGTACGATTTATCTCGCCGTCACTAAAAATCTTAAAAGGACGGCGGCGTATTTTATTGCGGCGGTGATATTTTTAATAGGTGCTATTTATCTTTTCGCCGTTTACGAAAGCTACTGCGCAAAAGAAATAACGGACGGTATATTCGTAAAGATAAGCGGTAAAGTAGAAGACTTAGTCGTAACTTCGGGCGGAAGCAGATATATAGTGGTGGGAAACGCCGACGCGTACGGTACCAAGCTCAAAGGCAAGGTGATAGCGTACATAACCGACAAGTCGGGAGATTACTGCCAAAAGGGTTATACGGTAAGCTTTTACGCTTATATCACCAAGGAAAAATTCTTTTCGGACGGTGAAATAAACAACCGCGTCATAGACGGTATACGATATTATTGCACGGCGTCCGCGCTGGAAGCAAAGAGCGGTTTTTCACTGTTCGGTAAAATAAACTATTCGATAGAAAACACTCTTTACGATAACCTCGGAAGCGAGACGGCGGCGGTCTGTTTCGCCCTACTTACTGGTAACACGTCGGGCATTTCGCGCGAAGTCCTCAGTGCGTTCCGTTACGGCGGAGTTGCTCATATATTCGCCGTTTCAGGTCTGCATATAGGCGTGATATACGGTGTGGTTACGGTTTTCTGCAAGCTCACGCGTGTCAACCGTTTCGTCGCAACCGCGATAAAGATTGCCGTAATTACTCTCTATGCGGGCGTATGCAATTTCACTCCTTCGTCCGTAAGAGCGGTGATAATGTGTTCGGTCTCTTCGTTGTCGGCGTGTCTGTACCGAAAGAACGACAGACTTAATTCACTTTCGATAGCCGCAATAATACTGCTTTTGATAAATCCCGCAAACCTCTTCGATACGGGTTTCCTGTTGTCCTTTTCCGCGGTTTTGGGAGTTATACTTTTAAGTCACAATATTTCGCACGCCCTTAAATTTCTTCCCGAAAGATTGCGTTCGCCGCTCTCGACGGGCTGGTCGGCACAGTTTGCGACCTTTCCCGCGCTCATTTATAAGTTCGGTTACGTCTCCGCCGCGGGACTTATTCTCAATATAATTCTGATACCGCTTGTATCCGCGTTTTACGTAGTGTTGCTTGCGTTTACCGCTTTCAGTCTTATAATTCCTCCCGCGGCGTCCGCCGTAATGCCGGTTGCGGCTTTACCCGTCGAATTTCTCATAAGCACCATAGACGCTTGCGGTTTTGAGAAAGCTTTAATAAAAGCCGACTTTGGAATATGGATTTTCGTTCCGTTTATATTCGCAACCGTTGCGGTCAGCGATAAATTCAATTTCAGACCGCTTTTCAGGATAGTTCCCGCATTTGCCGTCGTTGCGGTGTTCTCTCTGTTGGCTTCAATATATCTCAGGCCAAACCGAACGGTAGTTATTTTCGATGCGGGCTTTTCGGGCGGCTCGGTAATTATTGACGGCGACGGCGGTACGGTACTTGCAATAACCGAAAATTACAGCGGATATATAGATTACTCCGGCGAAATCGACGCGCTGGTAGTTCTCGGCGGAGATAAAGGTATTTCCGCTATACACTCTCTCGGCTACACCTTCAAGGAAGTATATTTAAGAGGCGGCACCATACACTTTGAAGATATCGAAGATACGCAAATTGTCTGCTCCGACGAGTTTACTCTTTACGGTGTTGATTTCAGGTTCGACGGCAACGCGCTGTATGTTAAAGCAGAGGGAGTAAGCGTTGCGCTCGTAACCGAAGAGAAGGGAAATATTTACGGCGAAATGCCCGAAACCGTGCAGTTCAATCTGTACTGCTACGACGACGAGCCTGCCGTGTTGTTTGAAACTTCGGGCAACAGTTTCAGCTTGACTTACGGCGGCAGAATGAGTTATACTTTTGTAGGCGGCAGGTATCTATTAAACGGTACCGTACCCAAGGAACCTTAGATGAAATTTACTCAGCTTAAAGAAGATATCGCGCAGGGGGCGCGTTCGATATATCTCGCGGAGGGCGACGACGCGTATTTCCGCACCAAGACGGAAGAGCAGATAAAGGCGGCTTTTTTGAGTATGCCCGAATTGAACTTTTCGGCTTTGGACGGCGCGTCTTTAAAAGGTGCGGCAATAAACGAAGCCCTGTCCGCGCTTGCGGCGTTTCCCTTTATGTCGGAAAAGCGCATAGTAAAAATTTCCGAATTTTATCCCACCGAAAGCGAGTACGAAAATTACCTCAAACCGATTTTTGAAAATTTTCCCGAAAGCGCAATACTTCTGATAGTAAATTCTCAATCTAAAAAGGGCGTGGATTTAAAGCGCAAAAAGTGCGTGACCTATATCGACTGCAACCGTGCCGACCGCGAGACCGTCGCAAGGTGGGCGTATCTGACTTTGAAGAGAGCGGGCGTTGCGGCTCCCGTTGAGGCGTGCGAGGCGATAGCGGACTACTGTCTTTGCGATATGGCGAGGGTAAGCCGCGAAACCGAAAAGCTTATAGAGTGGGGGAAGGATGCGGGAAAAATAACTCTGTCCGACGTCGACGCGCTCGTCTACAAGGATGCGGACTACCGCATATACCAGATGACCAACGCGGTCGCGCGGAGAGATTTTTCAACCTTCACCGTAATTTTATCCGAACTCGTTTTAAAGGGCTTCGACGTAAACGCGGTCATAGCTTCGCTTTTGAATTATTTCAAAACTCTGTTGTTCGTGGCGACAAGCAATCTTTCCGACGCTGAAATCGCTTCGTCGCTGAAAACTACCGAGTATATCGTCGGTAAGAACAGACAGCAGGCGCGCGCCGTCGGCAAAGAAAAACTGGCGGAATACGTCGGCAGGCTTTACTCGCTCGCGTCGTCCTTAAAAAGCGGCCTTATAACCGCCGACGGCGCGCTCGAATGGGTTATCGCAGAGATATTCTTTTCATAGCCGTATCAAAAAACAAAAAAAATCGTTAAAAAAAATTAAGCGGGCTTTAAAACGCTTTATTTTTTTTGTACAAACTAATATAATAGAGTTAAATAATACTATTTTACTTATAATAAATTTACGGAGTTTGTATCTATGGGTACTTTGGCAGTAAATATGGGCGCGGAGTTCTGGTTGTCCTATTGGGACAAAATCAAGAATATGGCGCTTAACGCGGATTTCAGCTATATCCTCGAGTTTATAGTTTTTGCCGTATCTTTTTATCTTGTGTTCAAGATATTGAAGGATAACAAGGTCGGCAAGCTTATAGCGCTGATTTCGGTCGCTGTTATCGCGTTCGGGTTTGCGTTCTCGGCGTCAGACAAGTTGCCGTCGTATACGCTCGTGTTCATTATCTTGCTCGCAGATATTTGCGTGGTACTGATGTTCAACACGGAAATCAAGCGTTCGGTTCTCGATTCGGGTTCCAAAAAGCACGCGAAGAGGGACGGAATGACCGTAAAGGATATAGAGTTTATCATCGACGAAATAATTCACGCGGTACAACATATGTCCAAGCAGAACGTAGGCGCGTTGATAGTTCTTTCTAACGAGAACCTTCCCGAGGGCATTATTTCCAGCGGAACGGTAATAAACGCCGATATAAACACCGCTATGATAGAGGCGGTATTCTATCCCAAAGCGCCCCTTCACGACGGCGCAATGGTTATAGAGGGCGACAAAATACACGCCGCAGGCTGCTTCTTGCCCCTCATACAGAATGACAATCTTCCCCAGGAAGTCGGCTCGCGTCACCGTGCGGCTCTCGGCGTAACTACGGTAGCTTCGGTAACTTCGATAGTCGTATCCGAGGAGACGGGCGTTATTTCCATCGTCCGCAACGGCGAAGTCAAGAAGAAATACGCAAGCGACGCAGATCTCAAGAACGCATTGAGCGATTACTACTGGACCGACCTTACGGGCGAGGAGGCAAAGTAAAATGAAAAACTTCGGAAAATTTTTGAAAAACCTGTTTACTAAAAATATCCCTTTAAAGCTCCTTGCCGTAGCTTTGGCTATTCTTGCGGTTGTGTTTATAAATATCTGATATGAAATCTATTAAAATTCCCGAAATTTTATTGCCGCGTTCGGCTGATATGACCCTTTGGGCGGTAAACGCCTGCGACCAGTACACCTCCGATCACGGGTACTGGCATACTCTCGAAAGGCTTGTCGGAAGCGCTCCGTCTACGCTGAACCTAATTTATCCCGAGATTTATCTCAAAGATAACCCCGAGCAGAGGATAGCTAAGATAAACGCCAATATGCACGAATATCTCGACGGCGGCATATTTAAAAAAGTAGAGGGCGGTTTTATCCTCGTAGAGAGAACGACCGCGTCGGGCACCCGCACGGGCATAGTCCTTGCGATAGACCTCGAAGACTACGATTTTGCCGTAGGCAGCAAGGCTCTTATACGCTCTACCGAGGCGACCATTCTCGAAAGAATACCTCCCCGTGTCAGAATAAGGGAGAACGCCCCCATAGAGCTTCCTCACATAATGCTTCTTTACGACGATAAAGAGGGCGACGTACTTAAAAAGGTTTGCCGCGGGGAAGTTTTGTACGATTTCGATTTGAATATGAACGGCGGCAAAGTAAAGGGTACCTTTATCAAAAACGCCGAAGAGGTCGAAAACGCCTTCTACGCGCTTGCAGAGCGCAACGACTACGGCAACGGCGAAAAGCTTCTTTTTGCAGTCGGTGACGGTAATCATTCGCTTGCGACTGCAAAGACCTGCTGGGAAAATATTAAGCGCAATTTGACGGAAGCGGAGAGGGCGGAACACCCCGCAAGATACGCACTTGTCGAAGCGGTAAACATTTTCGACCCCGCGCTCTGTTTCGAGCCTATTCACAGACTTGTAAAGACGAAAAATCCCGAGGAGTTTGTAAAAGGGCTCGCCCTTAACGGCGAGGGTACCGCTTACGCGGTATCAAACGGTAAGAAAACACTAATAGATTTCTCTGCGGACGTTCCCGAGGGTATAAGAAAACTCGACGCGTACGTCTCCGATTTCATAAACGAATACGGCGGAGAGGTGGACTATATCCACGGCGAAGAGGATTTAACCAAGCTGTCGGGGCAGGGTGTGGGAATTATACTTCCGTCCATAGATAAGGGCGATTTCTTCCGCCTTATCGTAACGGGAGGCAATCTGCCCAGAAAGACCTTCTCAATGGGAGAGGGCAACGAAAAGAGATATTACGTAGAAGCTAAGGCTATAACAAAACTATAAATTATGTCATTAAAAGTATGTAAATTCGGCGGAACGTCTATGGCGGACGGCAACGTAATGAACGCCGTAAAAAAGATAATAACTTCGGACCCGTCGAGAAGGTTCATAGTTGTCTCCGCACCCGGTAAAAGGTTCGGCGGAGATATAAAGGTTACCGACCTTTTATACGCCTGCTACGACGAAATAGTCCAAACGGGCTCTTGCAAGCAGGCGTTTGCAAAAATTCGTTCAAGATTTGAAAGCATAGTCAAGGAATTAAATCTCGATATGGACGTAAAGTCGGTACTCGACGAGACCGAACAGCGTCTTGAAAAAGAGAAGAGCAAGGATTTTACCGCGTCACGCGGAGAATATCTTTCCGCGCGCATAATGGCGAAGGTACTCGACGCAAAGTTTATCGACGCAGAGGATATTGTCTATTTCAGAGAGGACGGTCAGCTTGACGACGAGAAGACCTACAAAGAGATAGCGGCGGCGGTTTCGGGCGCAAAGCTTGCGGTGTTCCCCGGTTTCTACGGAACGGGCGCGGACGGTAAGGTCAAAACTTTCTCTCGCGGCGGTTCGGATATATCGGGAGCGATAGTGGCGCGTGCAGTGAACGCTACCGTCTACGAAAACTGGACGGACGTTTCGGGCTTTTTAGCCTGCGACCCCAGAATAGTCAATAACCCCAAGCGCATTAAGGCGCTCTCGTACAGGGAACTGCGCGAGCTTTCGTATATGGGAGCAAACGTTCTGCACTCGGAGAGTATTTTCCCCGTGCGCAAGGCGAATATTCCGATTGTCATAAAAAACACTTTCCGTCCCGAGGACGTGGGTACGGCGATTTTACCCATTTCGCAGTACAAACCCGACGGCAACGTCGTAACGGGCATTGCTGGTAAGAAAAACTTTACCGTAATTTTAATTGAAAAGAACCATATGAATACCGAAATAGGTTTCGTCCGTAAGGTTCTCACCGTACTCGAAAGAGAGGGTGTCTCGGTCGAACACATACCTTCGGGAATAGATACTATGTCTGTGGTTCTCGACAGCGAAGAGATAGCGGGATACAAACTCGAAAGAATTATAGAAGGTATAAAATACGATGCGGAGCCCGACGTCATAAGAGTAATGGATAACGTTGCCCTGATTGCGACGGTGGGACACGGAATGTCCTCGTCTATCGGTACGTCGGCAAGACTGTTCAAGGCTATGTCGGAGGCGAAGATAAACGCCAAAATGATAGACCAGGGCTCGAGCGAGCTCAATATTATAGTCGGTGTAAAAAACGAAGACTGCGAAAAGTGTATAGCGGCAATCTATCACGAATTTTTTAATTAACTATAAGGCGGCAGGTATACTCTGCCGCTTTTTCGCTTAAAAGAGGGGTGTGAAATGGTAAGATTCGAAACGAAACTAAATTCCGATACGACCAAACAGCTCAATAAATTTTCGATGAAAAAATATTTATGGCTCATAATTTTATTTTCGGTTTTACTAGCCTTGTGCGGCATTTTCGGCGGAATAGTGTTCGGTGAAGACGAGGCTGACAGGACTATGGGCATCGCGCTTATAGTAGTAGCCGTTCTTATCACTCCTTTAAGCTGGCTTTTGACCCGTCTAATTCAGCGCGGACTGGACAAGTCTGCCGCCTTTATAAGCGGAGATACCGACGAGGTCTACGCTTTCGACGATGAGAAAGTATCCATTATACAGACCAACGCGCAATTCAATTCGAACCTGACTGCAAAGTACGCGTATTTTTACCAGGTGAAGGAAACTGCGACGCATTACTATCTGTATATATCCAAAGCTCAGTGCCACGTTCTTCCGAAGGCTTCGATTACGGAGGGAACGGTTGAAGAGCTGAACGGTTTATTACTTACTAATCTCGGCACAAAATTCGTGCGGGCAAAGAAGTAATTTATCTTGGTGAACTCACGACCTTATGGTCCCGAACCTCGTCGCAAAATTTGTTGAGGCGACGGGATTACTCTGCTAACGCTCCGTGCCACCTTACGGTGGGGTGAACCGCGCGGGTTTTGTTTACCCGTCATAAACAAAACAAAAACACCCCTTGTAGGGGTGTCTTTATTTTGGTCGAGGCGACGGGATTTGAACCCACGACCTTATCGTCCCGAACCATACGCGCTACCA